>NZ_JBEZFH010000084.1:0-28206 GCF_040649355.1 Sphaerisporangium sp. NPDC049002
GCCAGGACGGGCCTTATCGAGCCCATCGTCGGCTGGTTGTGCCAGCTGATCACGACGTCGCCGGACGGGGTGGAGGTGGTCAGCTGCCCGCCGGGCGGCCGACGGCCGGATCACCGTGGCCCTGCGCTACGGCACCACCGGCCGCCCCGAACACCTCTACCGGTGGCCCACCTCCCCATCGGGGTGAGCGGGGGCCCGGCGGCCTCGGCGACGTTGGTGGGCGGGCTACCGGGCGAGGCGCTCGGCGGCCTCGACGACGTTGGTGAGCAGCATCGCGCGGGTCATCGGGCCGACGCCGCCGGGGTTCGGGGCGACGAACCCGGCGACCTCCTTGACGCCCGGCGCCACGTCGCCCGCGAGCTTGCCGTCGACCCGGGAGACGCCGACGTCGAGCACGGCGGCCCCTGGCTTCACCATCTCGGCCGTGATCAGCCCGGGGACCCCGGCGGCGGCCACGACGATGTCGGCCTCGCGCACGCGGGAGGGGAGGTCGTGGGTGCCGGTGTGGCAGAGGGTCACGGTGGCGTTCTCGGTGCGGCGGGTCAGCAGCAGGCCGAGCGGGCGGCCGACGGTGATGCCGCGGCCGATGACGGTGACGTCGGCGCCCTTGATCTGCACGCCGTACTCCTGCAGGAGCGCCACGATGCCGCGGGGCGTGCAGGGAAGCGGGGCGTCGACCATGTGGACGAGGCGGCCGAGGTTGACCGGATGCAGGCCGTCGGCGTCCTTCGACGGGTCCATACGCTCGATCAGCGACTGGGTGTCGAGGTGGCGGGGCAGCGGGAGCTGCACGATGTAGCCCGTGCAGGCGGGATCGGCGTTGAGCTCGTCGATCGCCGCCTCCACCTCGGCCTGGGTGGCGGTGTCGGGAAGATCCTTGCGGATCGAGGCGATGCCGACCTCCGCGCAGTCACGGTGCTTGCCCGCGACGTAGATCTGGCTGCCCGGGTCGTCGCCTACAAGGATCGTGCCGAGACCCGGCGTGATGCCCTGGGCGGCGAGCCTGCTCACCCGCTCCGCCAGGTCGCCCTTGATCTTGGCCGCGGTGGCCCTGCCGTCGAGAATCTGCGCGCTCACAACTCGCCATCCTCCCATGCCGCCCCCTCAGGCCGCGCTCTGAGGGGGCGGGGCATGGCCTGCCGCTCAGTGGCAGGCGGCCGGCTCGCCGTCGTCGTACCGGTCGTGGTGGGGGAACTCGTTGACGTACTTCTGACGGCCGAGGGGGGTCAGGTCGAGGTAGTTGTAGGTGTTCAGCAGGACCTCGGGCCCGCGCCCGTACGTCGAGTAGGTGTGGAAGACGCGGTCGCCGTCGCGCAGGAAGACGCTCAGGCCGTGCCCGTCGCCCTGCGTGAAGAACTGCATGCCCTTGGCCTCAAGGGTGGCCTTGTCCATGTAGTTGTACTCCACGGGGGCCACGGCCTCGTCGTTGCTGGCGTGGAAGTCGTAGTTGAAGTCGCCGCCCTCGGAGGAGTACCACGGCACGCTCCAGCCCATGCGCTTCCTGAACCGCTCGATGGAGGCCAGCGGCGCCCGCGAGACCAGCGCCAGCGAGGTGTCGCAGCTGTGCAGGTGCCGCAGGTCGCCGACGTGGTCGACGAGGAACGAGCAGCTCGTGCACCCCTCGTCGGCGTCGTGGATCCACATGAAGTGGTAGACCATGAGCTGGCGGCGGCCGTCGAACAGATCGATCAGGCGGGCCTCGCCGTGCGGCCCCTGTAAGACGTACTCCTTGTCGATCTCGACCATGGGCAGGGCCCGGCGCTCGGCGTTGAGGGCGTCCCTCGCGCGGCTGGCCTCCTTCTCCTTCACAAGCAGCGCTTCCCGGGCCTTGCGCCATTCTTCGCGTGACGTGATCGCCGGCAGTTCCACGAGGTTCTCCTTCGGACGTGAGTCGAACGGCACCTGCGCCATCTCTACGGGTAGACCCGGCGGCCGGCGAAAAGACGTCGCCGCCACGATGAATACGGTAGACCGGCCGGGCCACGCCCTAGGGGTACCCCAGAAACGGGCGCCCCCGGCCATGTCCTTCGACAGGCACGGGGGCGGCACCGCGAACTACGACGCCGCCGCGGCGGCTCCTCCACTCGGGTTTCCCGGGACCCTCGCCGGCTACGGCTTCGCGGGGGACTCGCCGGCTACGGCTTCTCGGGAGCCTTGTCGGTCCAGGCGGCCTCCCTCGTGGCCTCCCACCAGATCGGAGTGCCCGGCTTCGCCCAGGCGTACCCCCCGGTCGCCCGCACCGCCACGATCTGGTCGGTCAGCAGGATGCCGGTCTCGGGATCGATGATGAGCTGCCGCTCGAACCGGCCTCCTGACCAGTTCTCGGGGCGCGCGATCCCCTGCCCGGTGCGGCCGAGCGTGTCGGTCACCTCGCCCAGCGACCGCACGCCGCCAAGCCCGGCGAGCACCTTGTAGGCGGCGGCGCGAACGGCGGGCTTGACCGGCATGTCGCGAAGCAGCCCTGATGTCACCTGGTAGAGCCAGGAGTCCGCGTCCTGCGGGTCGTCGGACTCGGTGCCGTGCCCCGCGTAGCCTTCGAGCAGCCGCTGCTTCAGGGCCTTCGCCGTGGTGGGCAGCGCCTGGAGATCGGCCACCGACACATTGCCGCCCGCGAGCTCGAACACCTTGTCGCCGTCGTTGACGGGGTTGCCGAACGGCCTGCCGGGCGTGGAGTCCAGCTCCATCCGCCCGAGGGCGTTCTTGTCGTCCGCCTTCGGCTTGGGGAGCTCCACCGACCACTTCGCCGGCGAACCGTCGCGCGCCCAGGCGTCCTCCGCCCCCTTGGCGGGCCTGGTCCCGAGGTTGCGGTCCACGAACCAGCTCTCCCCCCGCGGCGACCTGGCGATCCACAGCCGGTGGGAGGTCGTGGAGTGCACCAGGTAGCGCGTCTGGGTGCCCGCTTCGTAGGCGCTCCCGATCACGCTGTCGACATACCAGTACGCCCCGGTCGACACACGCGCTCTGAGCGACGAATCGGCGGCGGCGAGCAGGATCCGCTGCGCGGAGAGCCGGATCACCGGAGTCGTCCCCGCGCTGGACGGGGCGGCCTCCGACAGGGAGGGGGCGCGCGGCGTCGTGCCACCGGTCCCGGAGACCGCGACGGCGACGGCCGTGACGGTGGCCGCCCCCGCCAGGGCCAGTCCTCCCCAGACCGGCTTGGCGATCCTACGGGTGCGCCGCGTCCTTGCCCCCGCCATGGCGTACGAGAGCTCGGAGGCCCTGGTGGCCTCGTCCACGGGGGTGTCGAGATGCGCGGGGCGCGCGGCCCGTAGTTGGTCCATCGGGTTCATGACCACTCCTCGGTGAGGTTCCGTACCCGGGACCGGGGGACCGCGACCGGCGACGCCTCCACGGCTCGTTCCAGCCGCCTGCGCGCGCGGTGCAGCCGTACGCGGAAGGCCGCCGGGGAGCAGCCGACGACGCGCGCGGCGTCGCGCGGGGTGAGGCCCTGCCAGGCGACCAGGACGAGGATCTCGCGGTCGTCCTCGGGCAGGGAGGCCAGCGCCGTGATGACGGCCAGGCGCTCGGCCACCTGCTCGGCGTGGTCTCCCTCGGTCCAGGCGCGCAACTCGCCCGCGAGCGACTCCCGCTTGATCTCCGCGCGGATGTTGTCGCGCAGCACGTTACGGGCCACCCCCAGCAGCCACGGCAGCGCCGGGTCGGGCACGTCGTCGAACCTGCGCCAGGCGATCGCGAACGTCTCGCTGACCACTTCGTCGGCGACCTGCCGGCCCGCTCGGCTGACCACGTAAGCCCACACGCTCTGCCGGCACTCGTCGTACATGGTGGTGAACCGTTGAGAGTCGTCCGTCACCGCCCGCCCCCTTCGTCCCAGGTATTCGTCTTCTGACACTGGGAAGTGGACGCGGACGCGTGCTTGTTACCGGCGTGTCCAAGATTGTTCCAGGGGACGGGCGATCCGTGCCCCTGGAGCGGGCGTCCTCAGTGGAAGAAGTGGCGGGTGCCGGTGAAGTAGAGGGTGATCCCCGCCTTGGAGGCGGCCTCGATGACCTCCTCGTCGCGGATCGACCCCCCGGGCTCGACGACCGCCTTGACCCCCGCGTCGATGAGGACCTGGAGCCCGTCGGCGAAGGGGAAGAACGCGTCGGAGGCCGCCACGGCCCCTCGCGCGCGGTCACCGGCGCGCGACACGGCCAGGTGGGCCGAGTCGACCCGGTTGACCTGGCCCATGCCCACGCCCACCGTGGCCCCGTCGTGCGCGAGCAGGATCGCGTTCGACTTCACCGAGCGGCAGGACCTCCACGCGAACGCCAGGTCCGCGAGCGTCTCGGGCGAGGCCGCCTCCCCCGCCCTGAGCTCCCACGTGGACGGGTCGTCGCCGGGGGCGTCCACCCGGTCGACCGTCTGGACGAGGAGGCCGCCGTCGACGCGGCGGAACTCGGCCGGGTTGGACGGGCCGGAGGGGCAGCGCAGCAGCCGGATGTTCTTCTTCTTGGTGAGCACGGCCAGCGCCTCGGGAGCGAACGAGGGGGCCACGACGACCTCGGTGAAGATCGGCGCGATCTGCTCGGCCAGTTCCTCGGTCACCTCGCCGTTCACCGCGATCACGCCGCCGTACGCCGACACCGGGTCGCACTCGTGGGCCTTGCGATGGGCCTCGGCCACGTCGGAGCCGACCGCGAGGCCGCACGGGTTGGCGTGCTTGATGATCGCGACGGCGGGCTCGGAGAAGTCCCACGCGGCCCGCCAGGCGGCGTCCGCGTCGACGTAGTTGTTGTAGGACATCTCCTTGCCGTGCAACTGCTCGGCGTTGGCGAGGCCGTCCTGGCCGCCGGAGTACAGCGCGGCGCCCTGGTGGGGGTTCTCGCCGTACCGGAGCACGGCCCTGCGCTTCCAGGCCGCGCCCATGAACGACGGCCACGCGCTCTCGTCGCCCGCGGCGTACACACTGGAGAACCACGAGGCCACGGCCGTGTCGTACGAGGCGGTGGCCGCGTAGGCCTGGGCGGCGAGCCGGCGGCGCTGGGGCTCGGTGAAGCCGCCCTCCTCGATGGCCCTCAGCACGTCGCCGTACCCGCGCGGGTCGACGACCACGGCCACCGTGCCGTGGTTCTTGGCCGCCGCCCGGATCATGGCGGGGCCGCCGATGTCGATCTGCTCCACGCACTCGGGCTCGGACGCCCCGGAGGCCACCGTCTCCTGGAAGGGGTAGAGGTTGACCACGACCAGCTCGAACGGCTCGATCTCCAGCTCTTCGAGCTGCTTGACGTGGGAGGGGTTCGAGCCGTCGGCCAGAAGGCCCGCGTGCACCCTGGGGTGCAGGGTCTTGACCCGGCCTCCGAGGCACTCGGGGAAGCCGGTCAGCGACTCGACGGGGGTCACCGGCACGCCGAACGAGGCGATCTTCGACGCCGTGCCCCCCGTGGACACGATCTCGACGCCCGCGGCGTCCAGAGCCCGGGCGAGCTCCTCCAGCCCGGACTTGTCATATACCGTGATCAGCGCGCGCCGGATGGCGATGCGGGTCACTTCGTGCTCCTCCCTGTTTCCGGCAGACCCAGGGCTCCTGGACGGGCCGGAGATTGCGACTGGCTCAGAGAAACCGGCTCGCCCGGAGCTTCCGGCACCGGGTCTGGAGCCGGGCCCAGACGGGCGTGACGGCCCGCCACGGTCCAGCCGTCCCGGGCCATGCGGCCCACGACCTCGACGAGCAGGCGGCGCTCGACGATCTTGATACGCTCGTGGAGCGTGTCCTCGTCGTCCCCGTCCCTCACGGCCACGGCCTCCTGGGCGATGACCGGACCGGTGTCCACGCCCGCGTCGACGAGGTGGACCGTGCACCCGGTCACGCGCACGCCGTACGCGAGTGCCTCGGCGACCGCGTGCGCGCCGGGGAACGACGGCAGCAGGGCCGGATGGGTGTTCACGACCGAGAAGGCCTGGAGCACCTCGGGGCCGAGGATCTTCATGAACCCCGCCGAGACGACGAGGTCGGGCTCGTGGGAGGCGATCTCCGTGCGGAGTGCCTCGTCCCAGGCCGCCCGGGAAGGAAAGTCGGCCAGCTTGACCACGAAGGTCGGAAGACCCGCGCGCCGCGCGCGGGCGAGGCCCTCGATGCCATCGCGGTCGGCGCCGACGGCGACGACGCGAGCGCCGTACGCGTCAGCAGCGGCGGCATCCATCAGGGCCTGTAGGTTGGTCCCCGAACCGGAGACGAGGACGACGAGCCGAGCCGACAGGGCTGCACTCCTTCGGGGCGACGTTGACGGGTACGGCTGTCAGCGTATCGGCCCGCCCGCTCCATGACGCAGAGGAGGTCAGGTGCTACCACCCGCGGAGGCTTCGGGGGTCGAGGTCGGGCGCCGGGCGCTGCTGCTCTCCATAGGCGCGCTGGCGTTGACACTGCTGATGCCCGTGCTGGGCCTGGCTCTGGGCGGCTTCTCGATCATCGTGTGCGTCCGGGCGTGGAAGACGCGGTCCGCGAAGCGCCGGCCGGTGATCATGCCAATAGCGGGGTTGCTGATCTCGATCTTCTCGATCGTCATGGCGGCGTCGGTGACGTGGTTCCAGATGTACTTCAGCGGCGAGCTCACCGCATACACCGAGTGCATGAAGGGGGCGGGCACGGCGACCGCCCAGCAGACGTGTGTCACCGGGCTCGAACAGGGGATGGAGCGTAGGCTCCCGTTCATCCCGAAGGGCAGTCTAAGATTTCCCTTCGCTCCGTAATCCTCGGATCGGGCGGCCATCGTGACCTCCATATGGAGATATACCGGTATTGGGGCCTCGGCGTCCCGCCGGGGAGGGAGACCGCTTCAGGTCGACCGCGTGACCGTGCGCATGCCCGAGAAGCTCTAGGAGATCCTGTGAACGTCTGCACGCACCTCGACCTCGTCAGCGACGTAGAGCCGCACACCGTCCTCGGCTGCGAGGAATGCCTTGCGACGGGGTCGCGCTGGGTCCACCTGCGCACCTGCCTGACCTGCGGGCACGTCGGCTGCTGCGACTCCTCGCCCAACCGGCACGCGACCCGCCACTACACCACCATCGGCCATCCGATCGCCGAGTCGTTCGAACCCGGCGAGGACTGGGCGTGGTGTTATCCCGACGAGGTCCTGTTCGAGCCGTCGCCCAGCGGCGAGGGCTCACGCGCCCACGCCTAGAGGCCGCCTTCCCCACGTGTGGCACCCGCTTTCCGGCGGTCCCTGGTCGCGGCCGTACTCCGGTCGCGGCCGGTGATCAGGGATCGCGGTCCCAGGCGTACGGATCGACGTAGATGATGTGACCGCCGCGGTCGTCCGACTCGTCGACGATGTCGCGGCGCGGCGGCCTGGGCTCCTCGCGCTTGCCGTCAGCCCGGCCCTTCGCGGCGGCGGGCCGCGTGCCGGCCGGCCCCTTCTTCGCCGGGCCCTTCCCCGTGACCAGGCCCTTCCCCGCGGGGGTCTTGCCGGGGACGGGCTCGAAGGTCTCGGCGGCGGCGGAGGCGTGCTCGTCGGCCCAGTCGGCGCGGATCACCGGGATGGGCTGGGTGTCGGCCTCGGTGGCGTCCATCCAGTGTCCCGGGAGCCGGTCGGCGGCGGGTGGCGTGGCCGGCTTCACCTTGCTCGCCACCTTGACGATGGCGTCCCCGGCCTTGCGCACGGGCGCCGGCGCGGGGACACGGGCGCCGTGGAACATCAGCCACCAGTTGGCCAGCCCGGCGGAGATGCCCGCGGCGACGCCGACCTCCAGGGCGACCGACAGCGCCACCTCCCAGGCGGAGGGGCCCACGGCAGAGAGGCGGGCGCCGCCGAGCGGGCCGCCCGCGAGCGCCGCGAGCATCCCGGCCGACAGCCCTGTGGCGAGCCCGCAGACGAACCCCCACAGCGGCGCCGACTCGAAATGCGGGGTCGGCGCGATACGCGCGACGACCACTCCCGCGACCGCCCCCGCGAGGAAGGGGATCGCGAGCACTCCCATGATCCACGGAGACGTCACGCCCGAGTCGGGCAGCCCGCCGAGGACCGGCAGGGCGGGCACGGTACCGAGTTGGACGCCGGTGGGCGCGACGAGGGTGCCGGTGCCGAGCGCGAAACCCGGCCCGCTGATGTACGCCACGCCCCAGATCACGAAGTTGATGAGGTAGAGCGTCTCCACGAGCAGCAGGAGCAGCCCGCCGATGAACCCCGGTGCCAGCAGATCCGACAGCCGCTGGACCTGCCCGAAGTTCATGACGACCGCCGCGAGCACGAGCACGAGCCCGGCCGCGAGCATCGTCGTGAGGGCGACCGCCGTACCGACCACGACCGACCTCGCGCGCTCGGGAAGCAGCCGGAGCATGGAACGCCAGGGCCCGATGGTGCGCGCGGTCGCCAGCGACCCCGCGACGAACGCCAGCACGAGGTGGCTCAGCAGGGCCTCTCCGACGAACGGCTGGGTCACGTTGTTCCGCGCGACCAGCGCGATCATCCCGGCGAGCAGGGCGTACGGCGCGGCCAGCGAGATGCCCGCCTGGGCGATCAGCACGAGCTGGGCACGGCGCCGGGCGTTGGCCAGGTCTTTGGTGCTTCCCTTCGGCAGCCGGGCGGGCAGCCGGAGCCGCAGGTCGGCGTCCCGCGCCATCCAGATCGCGGCGCGGTACAGCAGGGCGGCGGGCAGCACCATCAGGCCGAGGGGCAGCAGGCCGACCCGCCCGCCGGGAATGGCGAACCCGGCATGGTGCGCGGCCAGCCACACCTGGCAGGCCGCCCGGAACACCCCCGGAAGCCCCTGCCCGAACGCCCCGCGCGGCGCGGCGATCCACCCGATGAGGGTGAGCGTGGTCAGGACGGCGAGGCCGACGCCCAGGGTCCAGACGGCGGCGAGCATCGCGGAGACGGGCAGCGGACGGCGGGCCTCGTCGTCGTCACTTCCGCCCCCCGCGAGGGGGATGCGGCTGAGCACGGTGCGGGGGGCCGCCCGGAGCTGGTCGAGAAGGGCCGTCACAGTAGTCGATGGTCTCAGCATGTACGGCCCGGACGGGCCTACCGCGCCCGCGTGTCGCACCCTTTGTCCCCGGACCGATCAAGCGTCCCTTCTCTGCGCCCCGTTTCACCACTCCGGACCACCTTGGGCTTCCGGGCCGTGCGGCGGTCTCCGGGGCCGTCCGGAGGGCTCCGGTCCGTACGGCGGCCTCCGGGTCGTACGGCCGCGCGGGGAGCCGCCGATCGCCGGGGACGCGAGAACGCCCGGTCGATGTGACCGGGCGTTCTTCGCGTAGCGCGTGCAGAGGTGGGCCGTCAGCGCGAGCGCATGACCTCGCGCATGAGGCGGGCGGTCTCGCTCGGGGTCTTGCCGACGCGGACGCCGACCTTCTCCAGGGCTTCCTTCTTGGCCTGGGCGGTGCCCGCGGAGCCCGAGACGATGGCCCCGGCGTGGCCCATGGTCTTGCCCTCCGGAGCGGTGAACCCCGCCACGTAGGCCACGACCGGCTTGGTCACGTGCTCCTCGATGTAGGCCGCCGCGCGCTCCTCGGCGTCGCCGCCGATCTCGCCGATCATCACGATCGCCTCGGTCTCGGGGTCGGCCTGGAAGGCCTCCAGCGCGTCGATGTGCGTCGTGCCGATCACCGGGTCGCCCCCGATGCCCACCGCCGTGGAGAACCCGATGTCGCGCAGCTCGTACATCAGCTGGTAGGTCAGCGTGCCCGACTTGCTCACCAGGCCGATGCGGCCCGCCGAGGTGATGTCGGCCGGGATGATGCCGGCGTTGGAGGCTCCGGGCGAGGCGATGCCGGGGCAGTTCGGCCCGATGATGCGGGTCCTGGCGCCCTTGGAGATCGCGTAGGCCCAGAACTCGGTGCTGTCGTGGACCGGCACGCCCTCGGTAATGACGACGGCGAGCGGGATCTCGGCGTCGATCGCCTCGATGACGGCGGACTTGGTGCCCGCCGGCGGGACGAAGATCACGGTGACGTCGGCGCCCGTGGCGGCCATGGCCTCGGCCACGGTCGCGAAGACCGGCAGCTCCACGCCGTCGAAGTCAACGGTCGTGCCCGCCTTGCGGGGGTTCGTACCGCCGACGACCTTGGCACCGGCCTTGAGCATGCGACGGGTGTGCTTCGACCCCTCGGAACCCGTGATGCCCTGGACGATGATCTTGCTGTTCTCGGTCAGCCAGATTGCCATTACGCACCTACCGCAGCGAGCTCGGCGGCGCGCTTGGCCGCTTCGTCCATCGTGTCGACGAGTTCGACGCGGGCCAGTGCCGCGTCGGACAGGATCTGCCGCCCGAGGGTGGCGTTGTTGCCGTCCAGCCGGACGACGAGGGGGTGGGTCACGGTCTCGCCCCGTTCGTCGAGCAGCTTGAAGGCCGAGACGATGCCGTTGGCGACCGCGTCACACGAGGTGATGCCGCCGAAGACGTTCACGAACACCGACTTGACGCTCGGGTCGGACAGGACGATCTCCAGGCCGTTGGCCATGACCTCGGCCGAGGCGCCGCCGCCGATGTCGAGGAAGTTGGCCGGCTTCTGCCCGCCGTACTGCTCGCCCGCGTAGGCGACGACATCGAGCGTCGACATGACCAGGCCCGCGCCGTTGCCGATGATTCCTACGGAACCGTCGAGCTTGACGTAGTTGAGGTCCTTCTCCTTGGCCCTGGCCTCAAGCGGGTCCTCCGCGGCCTTGTCGGCGTAGGAGCCGTGCTCGGCCTGGCGGAAGGAGGCGTTGTCGTCGAGGGTGACCTTGCCGTCGAGCGCCTTCACCTGACCGTCCTCGGTCAGGATCATGGGGTTCACCTCGACCAGGGTGGCGTCCTCGTCGACGAAGACGGCCCAGATCTTCTCGATGATGTCGGCGGCGCCGTCGAGCGCGGCCTCGGGCAGGCCGCCGGCCTGCGCGATCTCACGGGCCCGGCCGCGGTCGACGCCGGTCAGCGGGGAGACCGGGATCTGGGCGACCTTGTCGGGCGACGTGTGCGCGACCTCTTCGATCTCCATGCCGCCCGCGGCGGAGCAGATGGCGAGGAAGGTGCGGTTCGCGCGGTCGAGCAGGAAGGAGAAGTAGTACTCCTCCGCGATCGCGCTGGCCTCCTCGACGAGGACCTTGTGAACCGTGTGACCCTTGATGTCCATGCCGAGGATGTCGGTGGCCTTCTGCTCGGCGTCAGCGGCGTCGGAGGCGACCTTGACGCCTCCGGCCTTGCCCCTGCCCCCGGTCTTGACCTGGGCCTTGACGACAACGCGACCGGTCAGCTGCTCTGCTGCCGCGCGTGCCTCCTCCACGGTGTGCGCGACGACGCCGCGCGGCACCGGGATGCCATACTCCGCGAAGAGCTCCTTCGCCTGATGTTCGAACAGGTCCACGAGGGTCCGTCCTTGCTTGTCCGGCTGACTTCTTCTCTACGTTGAGGGCCAGACCTCGGGGCACCCGCGATCTGCCGGAAGCCTGGCCTCAGAAGCCTAGCCGCCACCGGGACCTGGAACGCTCGCCGGGGGGTCTTTACCCCATGGCAGCGGGTAATGAGATACAGCAAATTTCCACAAATTTCACAAAAGACGCCCCTGACCGGCTTTTGTCATGATTGGTTGCCCATACACCCGGACCGGCGTGGATCTACGTCCACTCCGGCCGGGATACCGCCCCCGCTTCAGCGTCTAGCGTGCCTCTTCGCGAAGGGCCGGGTGGTCGCGCCAAGCGGGCAGAGTGCGCATGTACGCCTTGGTGGCCGTCTCGGCCTCGGCGCGCGACTGGCCGGTGCGCTGGGTCTGCCACTGCACCATCCGCTCGAACCGCTCCTCGAACGGCTGCAGGGTCCCCTCGGGCGCGCAGTGCGCGCACCAGGCGCCGTCCGGGTGGCCGGGCGCGTGGTCCTCGACGGTCGCCATCGGCATCCCGCAGCTTTCGCAGGTCTGAACGCTCATCCTTGTTCTTCCTCTCCGAGAAGTGCCCGCAGTCCTTCCACGAGCGCTTGCCTCTGTTGTTCGGTCATCCGCTTCACCGCCCGCGCCAGCGCGTCGTCCTCCAGGACCTTCGGACGCACGGCAGCCGCGGCCGTACGGCCCTCGTCGGTCACCCAGACGAAGACCCGGCGCCGGTCGCGCTCGTCCCGGATCCGGGCGACCAGGCCGCGCTCCTCGACCCGGTCGACGAGCTCGGTGGTCGCGGCCTTGGAAAGGCGCAGGTGTTCGGCCAGCTCTCCCACGGTGAGCGGGCCGGAAGCGGTCAGGTGCCCGAGGACGGCGTGCATGCGGGCGGTCAGGCCCGATCCGTCCACGGGACGGGCGGATGCCTTGAACCGCCGATAGATCGCCGGATACAGCCGAGCGATCTCCGCAGTCGCCTCTTTCTCCTCCATGGCCCCCATAAAGTTCGTACTTGAAATTTCGTACACGAACCTTAGTTCGCCGAGTATCCATCTGTCCAGCGCGACTCGTGATTCTCTCGTGATCTTGACTCGCGAGAATGCTCGGACCCTCGACGACGGGGAGAGGGTCTTGTAACGGGAGGAACCCCCCAATGAGGCGATTGATCGCCCTAGCCGCGACCGCTCTGGTGGCACCCGCGCTGGCGATGGCCGCGCCGTCCACCGCGCATGCGGCCCCCACCCAGGCGGCCCCCAAGAACTCGGTCGACGCACTGCGGTCGCAGTTCGCGAAGAAGACCACCGTCCACATCGACGAGACCACGCGTATGAAGCTGGACGGGGACGACCTCTTCCGGACCCGCCAGTACGGCGCCCTCCGCTTCGGGAAGTCGGGCGTCGACGCGTCCGACACCAAGACCGTCTCAAGCTTCGGCGGCGAGGGCGGCGACGCCACCGTCCGCGTGATCGTGCTGGACGGAAAGGCCTACCTGAAGAGCCCGCTGTACGACGACTTCCTGCCCGCCGGCAGGACCTGGGTGCGCACCACCGCGCCCAAGGGTGGCAGCACCACCAACAGCATGATCGACATCCTCCAGCCGAAGGTGCTGAACGCCGTTCTCGGGACCGCTAAGGCCAAGGGGGCCGGCGGCACGGTCGGCGGTGCCAGGACCACCCTGCTCCGCGGCTCCATCACGCTGGCCCAGCTCTCCAAGGTGTCGCCGGTGATCGCCGATCTGTCCAAGTCGTTCAAGGTCAAGAAGACCGTCGCGCTGCCGTGGAAGCTGTGGGTCGGAAGCGACCAGCTTCCCCGCCGGTTCCAGTCGGCCTTCCCGCTGTCGACCGGCAAGCTCGACCTGTCCCTCTTCACCGACGTCCGCTTCACCTCCTGGGGTAAGAAGGTCGCCATCACGGCGCCCCCGGCCGACCTCGTCATCGACGAGGACGACATCGACACCGACCTTCCGGAGACGACCCCCGACTTCACCACCACCATCACCCGCGCGGCCACGCGGGTGCACTGAGCGTCCGTGACGTCAAGGCCCGGTGAGGAAGGTCACCGGCCTTGACGTTCGGCCCCTTCGAGGCCGAAGCGGCCTTAGAGCTTCTCAAGGGGGGCATAGGCGAGGAGAAGGGTCTTCTCGCCGCCGGAGCCGAAATCGATCTTGACCTTGGTCTTCTCGGCCATGCCGTCGACGGTCACCACGGTGCCGAGCCCGAAGGTGTCGTGCGTCACGCGGTCGCCCGGGCTGAGGTTCGGGATCACGCGCCCGCCGGCCTTCTTGGGGGCCGGAGCCGTGCGGCTCTGGCGCGAGGTCGCGGCGCTCCAGGCGCTCTTGCCGGGATCGCTACGCCAGTCGAGCAGGTCGGACGGCACCTCGGCGAGGAACCGGGACGCGGGGTTGAAGGCGGGAGACCCCCACGAGCTGCGGACCGCGGCACGCGAGACGTAGAGCCGCTGCTGGGCCCGGGTGATGCCGACATAGGCCAGGCGGCGCTCCTCCTCCAGCTCGCGCGGCTCGCCGAGGGACCGCATGTGGGGGAACACGCCGTCCTCCAGGCCGGTGAGGAACACCACCGGGAACTCCAGCCCCTTGGCGGTGTGCAGGGTCATCAGCGTGACGACGCCCTGATGGTCCTCGCCTTCGGGGATCTGGTCGGCGTCGGCCACCAGCGAGACCTGCTCCAGGAAGTCGACGAGCGTGCCCTCGGGGTTGGCCTCCTCGAACTCCTGGGCCACGGAGATCAGCTCGTTGAGGTTCTCCAGCCTGCTCTCGTCCTGCGGGTCGCCGGAGGTCTCCAGCTCGGTGCGGTAGCCCGTGCTGGACAGGACCTCCTCGGCCAGCTCGGAGATCGGCAGTTCCTTGCTCCGCAGATCGTCGAGCAGCGCGACGAACTCCCTGATCGCGTTGAGGGACCTGGTGGCCAGGCCGGGGGCCTCGTCGGCGCGCCGGAGCGCCTCCCAGAAGCCGACGCGCTCGCGGCCGGCGAACGCCTCGATCATCGCCTCGGCCCGGTCGCCGATGCCGCGCTTGGGGACGTTGAGCACGCGCCGCAGCGACACCATGTCGGTGGGGTTGGCGAGCACCCGCAGGTAGGCCAGCAGGTCGCGGACCTCCCTGCGCTCGTAGAAGCGCACGCCCCCGACCACCTTGTAAGGCAGGCCGGTGCGGATGAAGATCTCCTCGAACACGCGGGACGCGGCGTTGGTGCGATAGAAGACCGCCACCTGGCCGGGCGTCACGTCCTCCTCGTCGGAGAGGCGGTCGACCTCCTGGGCGACGAACATGGCCTCGTCGTGCTCGTTGTCGGCGACGTATCCGATGATCTTGGGCCCGGCGCCCTGGTCGGACCAGAGGTTCTTGGGCTTGCGGCTCTCGTTGCGCGAGATAACGGCGTTGGCGGCCGAGAGGATCGTCTGGGTGGAGCGGTAGTTCTGCTCCAGCAAAATCGTGCGGGCATCCGGATAGTCGCGCTCGAACTCCAGGATGTTGCGGATCGATGCGCCGCGGAAGGCGTAGATCGACTGGTCGGCGTCGCCCACCACGCACAGCTCGGCCGGATCGACCGAGCCCCGCACGAGGTCGCCGTCGGCGGTGCGCACCTCGGGACGGCCGACCAGCTCCCTGACCAGGATGTACTGCGCGTGGTTGGTGTCCTGGTACTCGTCGACCATGACGTGGCGGAACCGGCGGCGGTAGTACTCGGCCACATCGGGGAAGAGCTGGAACAGGGTGACCGTGAGCATGATGATGTCGTCGAAGTCCATCGCGCCGGCCTCGGTGAGCCTGCGCTGGTAACCGCGGTAGGCCTCGGCGAGCGTGCGCTCAAGATGGGTCTGCGCCTTCTCTGCCGCCGTCTCGTAGTCGATCAGCTCGTTCTTGAGGTTGCTGACCTGTGCCGAGAACGAGCGCGGCGGGTAGCGCTTGGGGTCGAGGTCGAGCTCGCGGCAGACCATCGCCATCAGCCGCTGGGAGTCGGCCTGGTCGTAGATCGAGAAGCTGGAGGTGAACCCGAGCCGCTTGGCCTCCCTGCGCAGGATGCGGACGCAGGCGCTGTGGAAGGTCATCACCCACATGGCCTTGGACCTCGGGCCGATGAGCTTGTCGACCCGCTCCTTCATCTCCTTCGCGGCCTTGTTGGTGAAGGTGATCGCGAGGATCTCCTGAGGCTGGACGTCGCGCTCGGAGAGCAGGTAGGCGATGCGGTGGGTGAGCACCCGTGTCTTCCCCGAACCGGCACCCGCGACGATCAGGAGCGGGCTGCCCGCGTGGACGACGGCGTCACGCTGCTGCGGGTTGAGCCCGTCGAGCAGCGGATGATCAACGGTGGGATTCATGGCTCGGGTCGACACGCCCCTAGATTAGGGCCGCCCACCGACAACGGGAGCCTCTTCGGGCACCGCCCCAGCCGCCGGAACGGCTCGACCGGCCGGGCATCGCTGCCTCAAGCTGGAAATATCGAGAGATGGTCATTTGTTCACCGCCCTGTGGACCTAGGAGGACGATCGTGACCGCACTGGACGACGCCGACATCAGCACGATTCTCGTGGTGACCGCTCACCCGGACGACGTGGACTTCGGGGCGGCGGGCACGATCGCGACGCTCACCGACAAGGGTATCCAGGTCGTGTACTGCATCGTGACCGACGGCGACGCCGGAGGGTTCGACCGCGCGCTGGACAACGGTGGCATGGCCGCGCTGCGGCGGGCCGAGCAGACCGAGGCCGCCAGGCGGGTCGGGGTGAAGGACCTGCGCTTCCTCGGCTACGCCGACGGCACCGTTGAACAGACCCTCGGCCTGCGCCGCGACATCGCGCGCGTGATCCGCCAGGTACGTCCCGACCGGGTGATCACCTCCTCGCCCGAGCGCAACTACGCCCGCATCGGGCCAAGCCACCCCGACCACCGCGCGGTCGGCGGCGCGACGCTCGACGCGGTCTACCCCGACGCTCGCAACCCGTACGCCTTCCCCGAGCTTCTGGTCGAGGAGGGGCTGGAGGCGTGGACGGCCCGCGAGGTGTGGCTCACGGGCGGCCCGACGCCGAACCACTACGTGGACATCACCTCGGCCGTGGACCGCAAGATCGCGGCCCTGCGTGCGCACGAGAGCCAGACCGCCCATCTGGAGACGCTGGAGGAGTTCGTCAAGGGCTGGCTCGCGGCCACCGCCCAGGCCGCCGGGCTTCCCGAGGGCAGCTACGCGGAGGCCTTCCAGGTCGTGCCCACGGGCTGAGCGCCCCGGCCTCCTCGCCGGTCGAGGCGCCTGGCGGCCCGGGCGGCGAGGAAGCCGAGCGAGTTGGTGGCCAGGTGGAACAGGGACGGCGCCGGCAGTCCCCCGCGCCGCCGGAGCTCGTGGAAGAACACCCCCGCCAGCCCGGTCGAGACGACGGACCCCACGACGACCCTCGCCCTCCCGCTCGCGGGCGAGCCCGCGTCGGCGAGGCCGCCGAGCGCCGGGTTGGCCGCAACCATGTCCAGCGACGGGAGGACGTGCCAGAGCCCGAAGAGGGCCGAGGAGCCCGCGACGGCCACCCCCGCCCCGTACGAGCGGCGCAGCACGGCGGGCAGCACTCCCCTGAACGCCACCTCCTCCAGCAGGACCGTGCCCAGCGGGACCTGCACCAGGGCCTCCTCGGCAAGGCGGGCGCGCGACAGCCCGAGAGCCCGCTCGTCGCGGAAGAAACGCCGGGTCGAAGGCAGCAGGACGCCGCAGGAGTACACCGCCGCCACGGCCACCGCCAGTGCCCCTCCGATCTTCACCCCCCTGCTCCCGCCGCCGAACCCCATCTCGGACCAGGACAGGCCCGACCGCCGGGCGAGACCCACCAGCGTGCCCGCCGCGAGGGCCGAGGTCACGGGCGCGAGCCGCCGGGCGACGCGGTTGTTGAGCACGTTGGCCGCCACGAGCACGGCCACGGCCGCGGGCAGGAGGCGCGGGTCTTCACCGTGACGCGCAGCGGGGCCGCGGGCGACGGCGCGCCCGGAGGCGGGGTCGTCACCGACCACGAACCGGGGGGCGGGGACGTCCCGCGTCATGAGGCGGCGCTCTGTCGCCAGCCCCGGGGGAAGCGCAGGCGGCGGCGCTCGTCGGTGGTGAGGCCACCCCAGATGCCCTCGGGCTCCCCCGCCCGCACGGCATAGGCCCGGCACTCGGCGACCACCGGGCACGTGGCGCAGATGGCCTTCGCCCGCTCCTCCAGGTCGAGGAAGGGGGCGACGGGGAAGAACAGCTCGGGATCGGCGCCCCGGCAGGACCCCCTGGCCGCCCAGCCGGCTCCGCGGACGGTTTCCGTACCCATGACCACCTCCCTGGCCCGCGCCTACACCGCCAGGCTAGGGACCGCCCCGCGACGGCACATCCGTCTGGCGGTGTATCCGGGGATCATGTCTGTCCCCATCTCGGTGTAGGTCAGCACGCGTCGACGCCGTTGTTGAAGCCGGTGGCGAACGACCGCTGGCGCTGGATCGGAGTGCCGTGGGCGTCCTCGCGCCACCACGCCTCGCTCGGGTCTCCCGCCGCCGCCAGGTTGGTGAGCAACTCCGCGTCGTCTCCGGTCTCAGCCTCCAGCATATTGGAGTCGATCATGCCCCTCAGCGCCCCGCCCGCGTAGCAGTCGGCCTGGAGCTCCCGCTGGATGCTCAGACTGAAGTCGCGCATGAGCTGCGCCTGGATGGCATGGCCGACCTCGTGAGGGATGATCACGTACACGGCCCCGTCGCCCAGCTTGTCGTAGAGCGAGCGCATCCACGTCTCGTCGTAGGCGACGAAGTGCCCGACCGGGCAGTAGAAGGCGTTCTCGGCCACGGCGGGCTGGCCGCCGCAGGAAGGGCCGTCCTCTCCGGAGTACGCCACGAACTCCTGCAGGGGGCGGTAGATCCGGCCCGCGGCCTCGAATTTCCGCTGCCAGTAACGCTCGGTGAAGGTGCGCGCGAGCTGGACGTCCTCCTCGAACGTCTGCCCGAGGGCCAGGGGCGACCTGGACGCCTGGGGGGTCGGCTCGGAGAGTTGGTCCTTCCAGAAGTCCACAGACGAGCACCCCGCCGCCAGCACGGCTGCGAGGACGATCGGCAGAAGCGCGCGAGTGGTCACGCGACCAATCTTGGCCGACCCGTCACGCCCCCGCCCGGGCATTGGTCACACGAGACGCCGGGCGGTGGCCCAGCGGGACAGCTCGTGACGGTTCGACAGCTGGAGTTTGCGCAGGACGGAGGAGACGTGGGTCTCGACGGTCTTCACCGAGATGAAGAGCTCCTTCGCGATCTCCTTGTACGCGTAGCCCCGCGCGATCAGCCGCAGCACCTCGCGCTCGCGCGTCGTCAGGGAGTCGAGCTCGGGATCGATGGAGGGCGCCTCGGTGGAGGCGAAGGCGTCCAGCACGAACCCGGCGAGGCGCGGCGAGAACACCGCGTCTCCCTCCGAGACCCGGACGATCGCGTCCGTCAGCTCCCTGCCGCTGATCGTCTTGGTGACGTACCCGCGGGCTCCACCGCGGATGACGCCGATCACGTCCTCGGCCGCGTCGGAGACCGAGAGCGCCAGGAACCGGACCGTGGACCCCGAGCCGAGCACCCGGCGCAGCACCTCCTGGCCTCCGCCCCCGGGCATGTGGACGTCGAGCAGGATCACGTCGGGCTTGAGCGACTCGATGGCCGCGACGGCGGACTCGACGTCCTCGGCCTCGCCGACCACCTCGATCTGGGAGCCCAGCTCGGCGCGCACTCCCGACCGGAAGAGCCGGTGGTCGTCCACGATCAGTACCTTGACCATTCTCAGGGCTCCCTCGAACACCGGGTCAGACCGTGGATCACGACTGCTCCCGCTTCATCGTCAGCATTACTTCGGTTCCCTCGCCCGGTCCGGTCTTGATCCGGGCGCTTCCGCCGTGGCGCTCCATGCGGCCGATGATCGACTGGCGGATGCCCATGCGGTCGTCGGGAACGTCCTCCATATTGAAACCCTTGCCGCGATCCCTGACGAACACGGTGATCTCCCCCGCCTCCACCTCTGCGTAGACGGAGATCACCGGCGCCTCGGCGTACTTGGCCGCGTTGACCATGGCCTGCCGTGCCGCGTGCAGCATGGCGCGGAGCCCGTCGTCCAGGTCGCAGTCACCCACGCAGACGATCTCGATGGGCACGCCGTGCTCGTCCTCGATCTCGGCGGCCACGCGGCGCACCGCGGCGGCGATGGAGGCGTCGGCGTCCGCCTTGGGCTGGTAGAGCCAGTTGCGGAGCTCGCGCTCCTGCGAACGGGCCAGCCGCGTGACCTCGAAGGGGTCGCCCGCGTTGCGCTGGATGAGCGTGAGGGTGTGCAGCACCGAGTCGTGGACGTGCGCGGCCATCTCGGCGCGCTCCTCCTGCCGGATGCGCTCGCGGCGCTCCCGTTGGAGTTCCTTCCACAGGCCGGTGAGCCAGGGCGCCGCGATCAGCGCGAGGCCCCCGACCACGACGGCGGTGAACACCAGCCCAGGACCGGCGTCGGCGATCTTGCCCTGGGCCGCCAGGAAGCCGATCGCGCCGACGACCACGAGAAGCAGCCCGAGGGCGGTGCGGATCCACGACCGCCGCACCTGCCTCACCGCGTCGGTCATCCAGCGCTGGCGGTGGCGGGGCTCGGCCTGCTGCCAGAGGATCAGGCTGCCGATGCCGCCCACGGCGATCGACCAGGTGCCGATGCCTCCGGTGGACGCGCCCGTGATCCAGCCGAAGGCCGTCAGGGCCATGCCGAGCGCGCCGTACGCGGCCACCTGGCCCCAGTCGCGGCCCGGCGGCTCCCCTTCGTACTGCTCGCGCGGCGTGAACATCCACAGCGCGGCGTACGCGAGGAGACCGAGCCCGTCGAGGACGCTGAGCAGCACGAAGGCCAGCCGCAGCACGACAGGGTCGAGCCGCAACTGGGCGGCGGCGCCTTGGGCGACGCCCGCGACGAGCCGGCCTCGCATCGGCCGGACCATGCGCGGGTACGCCTCGGGAATGGTGGGGGTCTCAGACATCTCTCGGGCATCGTCACACGTGAAAGGGACTTCGTGCATCAGGGCGCTCCCTGAGTTGCCCCCAGGGTTGTTGCACCCGGAATGGGTACCGAGCCTACAAGCCGCAGCCGTGGTGACCTGGTCATGTCCAGCACGGAGACCCTGAGGTCGAGCGTTTGGAGCACCTCGACCTGCTGAGCAAGTGGCATCGACTTGAGTCGCAATCCAGCCTGCCCCGCCATTGCCGACAGCCGACCGATCTCGGGCGGGCCACTCGCTCCCTGCGCGGTCAGCTCGGCCTGTCGCTTGCGCAGCCTCTCCAGGTCCTGCCCGATCTGCTCGGTCGCGGCCTTGACGGCGTCGGCAGGGAGCCCCTGGCGCGCGTAGTCGACGATCGTCGTAGTGACGGAAGTCTCAAGTCTGGTGATCTGCGCCGTGACCCGCTCCAGCTCGCCACGCTCGGACTCGATCTGTGCCGCTCGGTTGCCGAGGTAGTCGTTGGCCATCGCCTCCAGCCGATCCGGGCTTCCGAGCAGCGCAACCACCTCTCGCCAGATCCGCTGATCCAGAGCGTCGGCGTTGAGGTTCGGGCAGGAGCATTTGGGGGCTCCAGTCGCCGTCCAGCGTCGGCCTCGGCATCTGTAGACCCGCGTGGTCTCGGACTCTCTCGACACCCCGCCGTAGACCAGGCCACAAGGGGATACGAGCCGACCTTGCCCGAGGGGATACTCCTTCCGCTGACCTGACACTCTCGTGTTCTGCCTCAGCGCGACCTGCAAGGCGCCCCAACGCCCGGGAGGAATGATCGGCTCCACCGGGATGATGACCGCTTCGCCGTACTTGCCGGACGCCGAGTCGCCACCCCATGTCAGCTCACCCTTCAGAGCCGGACACCGAAGCATGTCCCTGAGGTTGTCCTGGTGCCAAGGCTTCCCATTCCGCTGGCGGTAACCCTGCTCGTTGAGGCGGGCGGTGGCCCGTCCTCGGGTCAGGCCCCCATCGACTATCCATCCGGTCACGAGCCGCAACATGTCGGCTTCGGGCTCCACATGGGCGACCTTGCCTTGTCCGGCAAGTGTGAAGCCGTACGGCAGCGATGCCTTCGAGCTGGGCCACCGGCCTTGGCGCGCGGTCGCATACGAACCCTCAGCCATGCGGCGCACCAGCCGCTTACGCTCCCATGCCGCGACCTGGCCGACGATGCCGTGAATCAGTTCGCCCTCGTCGGTGCGGTGGTCCGCTCCTCCCAGGTCCAGCGCAACAAGCTGCACGTTGAGAGTCGTCAGCTCGCGCATGGTCAAGATGCGTACCACCTCGTCCCTGGCCAGCCGATCGAGCTTGGACACGAACACGGCTTGGAACTCGCCTCGTCGGCAGGCCCCCAGCAGGGCGTCTAACTGGGGTCGACTCTCCTTCGTCCCAGACACCCCCTCCTCGCGGTAGACGCGCGTTGCGGTCCACCCCCGCCGCTGGGCCTCCTCCTGACACTTCAGAACCTGCTCGTCAAGACTCGTGCCCTCGACCTGGTGATCGCTGGACACCCGAACGTAGATAGCGGCCTTCATTTCGACTCCTCTGATATGGATCGGACCCCACGTCGCCAGTGGCTCGGTGGGGTCCTGTGGTGGGGTGCGGACTACGGGGTGACGTTCTCGCTGGCGGGGGAAGAAGCCTTCTTGGCCTCGGCCTTGGCGGCTGCCTCCTGCGCCTTCTTGGCGGCCTTCTCGACGTTGAGCTTGATGCTGCGCGTGACCTTGGCCTTGAGCAGCTCGGAGGCGGGGACGAGACGCTCCAGCGCCTGGGCCTCGGTCATCTCTCCGGCGACAACCGCCCGGGTGAGCTGGCCGACCATCCGCGCGTCGTGACCCGGACGGAACAGGCCCTTCTTGCTGGTGATCTGCTCGCCGCAACCGCACAGGCACGGCCTGGGCTCCACGGTCGCGGGGACCTTCTTGGCCCCGGGCTGGGGCGTGGTGGCCTGGGCCTCCTGGGCGGCCTTCTCGGCGGGCTTCTCGCCCTTGCCAGGGGCACCGGGGCGGCTGGTGCTGGCAGCGGCTGCGGGGGTCTTGGCGTTCATGTCAGATCTCCTTCTTGGCGGGGGCAGTGGCGGTGAGCGTGAAGATTCCGACGTTGATGTAGAGGACACCGAACTGGGCCAAGTCGCATGCGGCCTCATCGGGCAGGGCAACGAGCCACCTGCCCTCGGGCGGATTGTCGGGCTCGAATTCCGGGCAGTCGCCGAACAGGGCGGCCAGCGCCTCGCGGGCTCCGTCGAGTAGCTGGATTGGAATACCTCCCCTTCCCCAGGTGAGCCGCACGCCATTCATTGGCGAGACCATTCCGGCCGTTTCTTGATTCATATTCCATTTTATTTTATGGAGCGAATTCCCCATAATATTCCGGAAGATATGGCCTTATTACTGCCTCATTTTCCGGCCGCACACAAAGAACGGGCCACCCGCCCCCCGGCAGAATGGCCCGTCCTTGGGTTGGTGCTACAGCAGACCGAGAAGTCGCGCCTTCTGCGCCTCGGTGAGGGACGTCTTGGCGAGCAGGTCAATCGCGCGGTCGGCCGCCCAGTGACCCCGATCAGCCGGTCGCTGCCGAATATCGGTGCGGCGCGGATCCTGCTTGACCTTGGCGGCCTCCTCGCGCTGCTTGCGGGCCAGTTCCTCCGTGGTCGTGAAGATCGGCGGGAACCTGCGGTTGGTGTCCTCGCGGTAGTGCGGGTCGTAGAGCCAAGATGCGTTGCTCATCGGGCGTTCCCCTCGTAGTGGTTGATGGCCGCACGGGCGATGGCCTCGTCGAAGGCGATCGCCATGTCTTCGGCAGTGTCCGGCGTCCAGGCTTCCCGCAGGACGCGAGAACCGGCTGCCGCCTGGTGCAGGGCTGTGCGCGCCGTGTGTGCCTGGGCTGCCTCGTGGAGGGCCTTCCGGAAGTCGCCAGGACCCACCGGAGCGGACGCCCACCACCTACTGCGCCGTGCCGTGGCCTCATTGATCGCCCTGTACCTGACCGCAAGGGCGAGCCCTTTGCGGGTCGGAACGGGTGGCATGCTCTCGAACAGCTCGTCGAGTTCCCGGTCCATCTCTTCCATGGCCTTGCGATAGGCCGTCTGGCGTTGGCGACTGTTCTCCCGCAATTCGTCAATGGACATGCCGTGCGTGAAGTCCTTGAGCGGCGGTTTGGTTGACATTTCTGCTGCCCTTCCTTTTGGGGGTTACCTGCAGGTAATTCCGGAAGCCGGGGTCAACTGGTGACGTCAGTTGTCGGTCCGTACTCGGTGTTCTCGCCTGGGCTGGCGCTGGCCTCCTGCATTTGCTTGTAAGAGAGCGGCGGTTGTCCCATCTCGTACGTAGGCGGGGTCCACGACCGACACATGAGGGTCTGGCGACCGCACGACTCGCCAGGGTGGTTGTCCTCACAGCGGCCTCGCGGCTTGAGGTAGAGGTGGGCAGTTCGCCGGAGCCGCTCCGCTTCCCGGTCGTCGATCACGGGAACAGGGCTTTCAGCTCGTCGTCCATGCCCGGCAAGATCAGTTGGTAGTCGCCCTCGGCTGGGCGGGCCACCGCCCCCGACTGCTCAACCGGAACGCCGCATCCGTCTGCGGTGAAGGCGAAGCCGATGACCGGCTCCGTCCAGGTGCGGCCGGTCTCGCGGTTCGTGTACTTGAGTCGCCAACCCTGGCCGGCGATGAAACCGATGTGGGGGTCGGCCTTGCTCTCCTCGGCGACGGCCGCGAAGCCTGCGATCGAGTCGGCCCGAACGAGGTAGCCATCGTCGTTGGCAACCATGGCCCACCCGTCCTCGTCCCACGCCTCCACGCGCTTGAAGTAGTGCCCCCCTCCCTTCTCGTGCTCGAATCGGGCCACCAGTCCCGGGTTCGCAGGAATCATGTCGCGTGTCCTTTCTCGGGAATGTCCGTGTTGGTGGGGTGGAGGGGGCTGTGCTGGTGTGCTGGGTGCCCCGGAGCACACCCCCCCTGGCGGGGGCCGCTCCGTACGCCGTGAGACCCCCCAGCACACCCAGCACACCAGCACAGCCCAGGTGAGAACCCATGTAGACCCAGCACAAGACCCAGCACACCCCCTGCACACAGGGGGCACAGGAGCCTTTTGGAAGATCACGGACGGGTCCGAGTGTCACTTCTCGGTCCTCGGGGACCTCTTGCGGCTAGCTGTGCTGCCCGTGTGCTGGCCCCCCCCAGCACACCGGGGGCCTCGCCGTCGTCCTCCCCGGTCATCTCCTCGATCCACCGGGAGGCGATCTCGTCGGGCACTCGGCGGTAGGTCACGTACGACTTGCCGCCCTCGGGCTTGTCGGCGCGGGTCTTCCACCAGTCGAGGTTGGACTCTCCGGTCTGGCCCTTCATGCCGATCGCCTTGGCTTGCCCGTCGAGCGCCTCGGCGGTGTGGGTCCGGACCTCGACCTTGCCCCGGTTGTGGCGCTCCCACCACGCGGCCAAGTTCTCGGTGTGAACCCAGACGGACGGGGTTCCGTTCTTGTCGTTCCGGAGCAGCACCGGGCAGGGCAGGCCGTAGTACGGCGGGAGGTCCTTGACCACGGGCTTTTCGTTCCCGCCCAGGAACTGGACGGCGGTCGGGATAAGCAGCTTGGTAAGGGCGTTCTCGTTGCCCGCGTTGACCTGCTTCCCGATCCACTCCTCCACCCGGTCGATGTGGCTGGGGTCTCCAGTGATCTCGGCCAGGACCATCGCCCCGACGCGGATGATCCCCATCTTGTCGGCGAAGCGTCCGGATCCACGGCGGGCGTGGCCCGCGTGCTCCTGGACCATGTCGGCGTGTTGAAGGATCATCGCCGTGAGAGTGCCAGCCGCGATCGTGGGGTCGGGGTAGCGACGCTTGAAGGCGATGATGTCGTCCCACTGAGGCCGACTCGGGTCGCGGTACGACATCCGCTTCTTGGGGTCGGGGAGGTCGATGTCAACGGTGCGGTCCGGCATCGCCTTCTCGTCACCGAATCCGAAGCCCTCGCCCGAGAGCATGATCGGCGCGACCAGCTTGATACGAGTGTTGCCGTTGGCGTCGCCGTCCTTCTTGGTGTGCTCCTTCTCGGCGGTGGCGTTGCGGAGGATCTCCTTGGTCTGGTCGTTGATCTCCCGCATGTCGTCCACCCAGACGTATCCGTTGCGGTGGGCGGAGATCGAGTCACGGAACGCGGCAGCGGTGCCGATCGACTGCTCTCGGGTGTTGCCGTCGAGCTTGAAGAGCAGCTCAAAGAAGCCCTTGGTTTTGGCGGACTCTGAGACGGCCTCGACCTTGAGGATCGGGAAGAGGCTGAACTCCCGCATGATCTGGCCCTTGAGCTTGGTGCCGACCCACCACGACCCGACGACCGAGGTGACGGTCTCGTCGTGGAAGGTGAGGACCTCCTTGAGCATCGACACCGCCTGGTTCTCGTCCGCCTCGAAGCCGTATCGGTGGCTGACGAGGTGGCGGTTGGCGAGTCCGGGGTCGGGCTTGACGGAGGGAGTGCGCTCCAGGCCGGTGGCCCGAATCACGCCTTGGTCGGTGATGAACCCTTCGTAGACGTCGTCCCAGCCCCAGAATGGCACGATGCGGACCTCAGGGGCGTTCTGCGCCGCGAGATAGGTGCCGAGTCGGACCGTCCAGGGCGGGGAGTCCAGGTACTTGGCGACCATGGCCACCTCGTGACTCTGGAGCCAGGTGTTGAGCCTGCGAGCGTCCGTCAGGACGGCGATCGGGAGGTAGGTCTCCGTGACCTGGCCGGTTCGCTCGGACACCAGCTCGACGTTGTATCCGTCGATGGTTCCGTCCGTGTTGCGGACCTTGCCAACCACCGACATGTTGAAGTTGGAGAACATCTCCCACTTGGTCTGGTTGCCGTCTTCGGTGCTAACGACGCGCTTGTACAAGATGATGGATTCGTCGCCCCGGAGTTCTCCGGTGGCCATGGTTCCCTCCTCTCGAAGCCTGTTCGACGGACGTTGGAGCCCCTCGTTTCTGCCCGAGTCGACCGTGGCCTCGATCTTGGAGAGCTGCTCATGCTCGCCGCATTCGTCGTACATCCCGGCGTCGAGCGCCATCTTGATGAACGCCTGCCGCGTGAACTCGTCTTCGAGTTCGCCGCCAGCCACCAGCTCGAAGACGCGCTTCACGGACACGAACAGTTGGCTGTTCCATCCGTACTTGTCGCGGTCCTTGGGCCAGGCCTTCTCGATCTCCCCTCGCAGAATCCGCAAACCCTCGAAGGTGCCGTCTCCGGAGCTGTACCGGAGTTCGGTGTTGCCCGGAGGGCGGTAGTTCACGGGCAGCTTGGTCAGGCGGGCCAGCCACTGCGCGGGAAGCGGGGTGAGCTCGGAGACGTGCGGGGTGTCGGCCTGGTGGCCGTCCAGCCCATACCAGCGGTAGTCCTTCCCGACACCCTCGTGGAAGCTTGGGGGTACCCTCCCGTAGTCCGTGCCGGGGCGGATGATCTCGATCCCGCCCTGCTGTCCTCCGGGATACCGGATCAGCTCGGAGCCCTCGGGCACCTGGTACCACCGGATGCCCGAAGTTGAGTTGTTGTGGCGAGCGGTGGACCTGTAGGTGGGGGGCAGTGGCCCGAGTTCGGCCTCCAGCTCGTCAAGGAGCTTGCCCCCGCCCTTCTTGCCGTGGGCGTCGATGTCGATGCCGACCACGGTCATCGGGGCCCGAACGCCAATGTTGTTGCCGGCGAACTCAACCGCCCAACACTCGATCTCTTCCTTGGTTGGGAACGGGTAGCGGTCGGGGAATCCGTGACGACCCGCAACAGCAGGGTTCTTCTCGCCGAGCGGCAGCGGTCCGAGCCAGCCGCGCTCTACATACATCCGGGCAGCGTCGGCGTAAGGCTGCATCGACGAGCGATCCGCCTGCGCGTCACCTCGCTTCATCGAAGGTCACCACCATCGCGTCTTGGGAGCCGAACTCGTCGCGCTCGATCCGCTCGATCTCTTCGCGCAGGGCCATGGAGGTGCAGGCGATGTGTCGCCAAAGGCAAGCGAGGTCCCTCGCCCTTGCCGTGTCCTCGTATTTCATGTCCTTGAGCAGTTGGCCCAGTCGGTACAGGACCTTGGCCTCTGACTGCGTGTCGCGCCAGACCTGCCACAGGTCGTCACTGGGACTTATGCCCATGTCACCTGGCGTGTTTTCCTGGGAGTGGATCTGGTGCTCTTCTGGGCGGTGCGTGTGCGTCATCACGCCACCGCCCGATCCATGTCCGGGGTGGGGTCGAACAGCAGGCGCATAAGACGCCTCGCCCTGTCCGCGTTGAGATTGAATTCCCACTGGACTTCGTCCGTCTGGATATCGAGGGCGTTCACAGCTCCACCTCGACGCACAGATCCTTGACCTCGCAGCCGAGCGCCTCGGCCAATTGCTCGACCTTGGCGGGGGTTGGCCTTCGACCTCCATCTGCATATCGACGCAGGATGTTGGTGTAGCCACGCAGGATGGCGTGGTTGTCGCGGACGCCCAACGCACGGGCTAGGGCCATCTGATTGAGGCCCGAGCGTTCGAATTCCGCCCGGAACCGGGCGGGGCTGAAGACCAGGGATTTTTTGGTAGCCGTTGACACGGCGCACTCTCCAGGACTCGATTCGAGTCCCGAGGAGGCAGCTGTCGGGGGTTGGTCCCACCGCTTGCTCGACCGTCCCCGGTGCGTTTACGAGCCCTGCGGCTTCCGAAGCCTTGCCGGTCCGCGCAATGGCGGCTTAGCGGCTTCCAGTGTCTGACCAGTCGGTGCCAGGTCTATCTCGTCAAATCGACGGGCCCCTGTGTCGTGGCCTGCGCTGCAACTACCAGTCTACCGTGCGTAACGACATGGCCACAATCCGCGCATAGTTACCGCCGGGTGACGGCCTACTTTCTTGACCCGGAGTCACGCCCTGGCTTCCTGCGCCCCCGGCGTGCGGGGGGGGGGGGGCGGGTGGCACGCAGGCGTCGGTG
>NZ_JBEZFH010000085.1:0-28128 GCF_040649355.1 Sphaerisporangium sp. NPDC049002
GGTGACAGGATCCACCGACCGCAACGCCAGCGTCCGGATGCTGGGGTCCTTGTCCTTGACATGGTCGCGGATGCGGTCGCTCAGAGGGGTGGGGGGCGGATCGGCTGTCACGCGCCATGCTGGCATTTGGTTGTCAGCTCCTCGACTTTTTTCATCGTGACTGCCCTCATGATGCCCGCTAGATCCTGACGACAGGGAGCAATCCTCTGTAAACCAGTAGTCGTCCTGTCAACAAGATGGAAGCCAGAAGCCCGCCCACGTCTGGGGAGGCGGTATTTGAGAAGGTAACCGGTAATCGGCGTCCATTGGGGCATGGGTCGCCGCATAGTGATTTTAGCAGCATTTGCCCGATTTTCGGACGGGGGGCTTTCTCGCGGCGGTCCGCGAGGACCGAACGCATTCGGTCAGGGCCGTCGGATCTCGGGGTCATCGGACCTCGGGGTCATCGGCTCGCGAACCAGGTCCGTGGTCGGCTGGCGGGGGCGCGATCTGGTCGGTCGGACGCCGGCCGGTGCGATGGGCACGGCCCAGTCGCCGGCGATGAGTTCTCGGCACGGGGGTCTTCGGGTGCCCGGCTGCCGGGGGGTCGGGGGGCGGCACACCAAGAAGGCGATCCGGTCAGGCGGGGGAAAGCGGGGGGAGCGTCACTCGTGAGAGTTCGCGTCTACGGGGGTATGAGAGGCGCAGGCATTCGGTGCGACAGTGAGGCGCGGGCGTGCTGGGTCTCGCCTGTCAGCAAAATTCGCTGACAAACGAGACCCAATAAACCGGCTCGGGACCTCCGAGCTTGACTGTGAGCGCGCCGGCCTCGGCGCGATCACTTTCGCGTGTAACCGGTCACAGGTCGCCTACCCGACGGGCTCTGCCCTGAGGTGTTCGTCGGGGCCGCCACCTCGTGACCAGTGCCGGATCAGCCGCAGACGCCGCAGGCGCTGGCGAGGCCGAGGCCGTTGGCGACGAGCGCGCCGCCGGGCAGGTAACCACTGGCCACATAACCACCGGCGAGGTACCCGCTGGCCAGGTAACCAGCAGGCAGGTAGCCGGCAGGCAGGTAACCGGCGGGCACGTAGGGACCGCCCACGTAGCCTCCCCAGTAGCCGCCTCCCCAGTAGCCGCCGCCCCACGGACGGATGCCGAAACCGCCGCCCCAGGGACGGCCCCAACCGCCGCCGCCTCCCCAGTGGCCGCCCCTCGGGCCGCCGCCGGAGTGGCCCCAGTCGCCACCCTGGTGGGCCTGCGTGACTGTGACTGGATGGTGCGGAGCCGACGCGTCCGCCGAAGCGGCGACCGGCGCCACGACGGCGAGAGCGGCACAGGCAGAACTGACCAGAAGTAGTCGGCGAATCATCCTTGTATCCTCCTGTCCGAGTGCAGTCACTGATTGTGACTGCTGTCAACGCTATCCAGCCGTCGATCATGGTTCTGGGCGCGAGCGGGTCAAGGAATGGCAAGCAGTGATCGCCGCAGGACACACCAGGCCGATTCCGAGCAGACCGCTGCTGAGGATGTCGCCGCTCCGGCTGGACCCCGCCCGATCTCGCATCGAATTCCTCGTAGCGCCCAGATCCCGGGACAGCACCTCGGGGGCAGATCCCTCCCGGCCTCCCTGGCTCTGTTATCACCCGCGTTTTGGGCTGGTGCCACATTGGTTAACGACGCCCCGCGCTCCTCCCGGTAAGGAACTGACCAGCATTGGGTGATCGACCCGCCGAAGGCGAACTGTCGAGGGCTACCTTCAGTGCTCGTTCACATCCCAAAACGTATTCGGGGAGTTTTCATGCGCACTTCAAGCAGCATCCGGGGCGTCCTCGCGCTGGCCGCCGTCACCGTGGGCGGCGTCTGGCTGGGGATGGGCGGCGCGGCCGCGGCGGTGCCCGGCGGTGACGACCCGCTGGCCTCACAGGAGTCGTCGAGCACGGCGCCGGCGGTCAGTGGCCCGCTGACCCCGTCGAGCACCGCGCCGGTGGCCGGCGACCCGCTGACCTCGAAGGACCCGTCGATCACCGCGCCCGCGGTCACCGACCCGCCGGCCGATCTTCAGGTGCCGAGCGTGACCACGCAGGACCCCAGCAAGGACCTGATCACCGACATCCAGCACATCGGGACGAACCTGCCGGACGCCCCTGCTCCCGCCGCCGACCCGGCGCCCGGCGTCGACTCCACGCCGGGCCTCCCCGGCCTGCCCGTCGACGACCCCGGGACCCCCGCCGTCCCCGGTGCGGAGACGGCCTCCGTGACGCCTTCCGCGGTGTCCCCGCAGGACGCACCGAGCCTCGGGGACGTCGCGGTCGTGGCGCCCGCGGACGCCGCTCACCAGCCCGAGGCCGCGGCGAAGGACGACAAGGCCTCCCTCCCCGGGAACGCCGCGGAGCCGCAGGAGAACGTCACGGAGCCGCAGGAGAACGCCGCGGAGTCGCAGGAGAACGCCGCTGAGCCGCAGAAGGATGACGAGGCGGTGAGCGCCGACCTCCAGAAGATCCCGTCCGTCGACGCGACGCCCACCATCCCCGCCGTCTGAGGCTCACGCACCCAGAAAATCGAATGATCACTCGAAGCCGTACGGGCCGTGACCGGTGGGGGTCACGGCCCGTACGGCCGTCGTCGATCAAGGTATGGCCGCTCGGGATGCTCAGCGGAGCACGCGGCGGGCCACGGTGGTGATGTGCAGCTCGTCGGGGCCGTCGAGCAGGCGGGCCATCCGGGCGGTGCGGAACAGGGCGGGCAGGGCGGGCAGGCAGTGTCGGGACTGAGCCCCGCCGTTGACGGACACAACCGACATACCGTCAGCCGAGGGCTCGGCGAGAAGACCGATCAAGGTCTTTGCCCCCCGCCCTTCGTTCACGAGTCCTCTGGCGGCTTGTCCGGTCGGTCGGCACCGAGGGGACGCCCAACGCGCCCTTCCCGGACCGCAGGAGGCAGAATCTTGCGGGTGAAGCGCATCCTCATCATCGGCATCGGCGCCGGCGACCCCGGCCACCTCACCTTCCAAGGGGCCAAGGCCATCGCGCGCGCCGATGTGTTCTTCATCCTGGACAAGAGCGAGGCCAAGCATGATCTGATCCGACTGCGGCAGGACCTCATCGAGGAGCACGCACGCCGGCCGTACCGGATCGTCGAAGCCCGTGACCCCGAGCGCGATCGGACCACGCCCGCCTACACCGCCGCCGTCGAAGACTGGCGCACCCGCCGGGCTCAGATCTACCAGCGGCTCATCCAGGACGAACTGGGCGACGGGCAGACCGGAGCGTTCCTCGTCTGGGGAGATCCCGGCCTGTACGACAGCACGCTGGCCATCATCGAGGAGATCCTCGACCGTGGTGGCGTCTCCTTCGAGTACGAGGTCGTTCCCGGCATCAGCAGCGTGTCCGCGCTGACCGCGCGCCACCGCACCAGCCTGACCCGGGTCGCCCGGCCGGTCCACATCACCACCGGCCGCCGCCTGGCCCAGGAGGGAGCCGTGGCGGCCGACGACATCGTCGTCATGCTTGACGCCCACTGTGCCTTCGCCGATCTGGACGACGACTTCCACATCTACTGGGGCGCCTACCTGGGCACCCCCGACGAGATCCTCGTGGCCGGGCCGGTACGCGAGGTCGCGGACCGCATCCGCGAGCTGCGCGCCGAAGCCCGCGCCCGCAAAGGATGGATCATGGACACCTATCTGCTGCGGCGGATCACACCTGCGGAGCAACGGCCTTAAGGCGGGTGTCCAGCCGCCAGTCGCGACCTGCTCGAAACCCGCGTCGCCGCGGCGCAGGACGCATGGCCACGGCGGCACGCGATGACGGCCGCTCTGGCGTGGTCGATCGCGATCCTCGTCATCTTCTGTAGTGGGTCGACATTAGTACGGTACCAATAGTAGTACCGTACTAATAATGGTACGGTACTACTATGGTGATCGAGGAAACCACACCGAACCGGCACGAACGGCGGCGCCGCGAGACCCGCGAGCGAATCGCCAACACGGCCCTCACCCTGTTCAGCGAGCAGGGCTACGACGCCGTGACCATCGCCGACATCGCCGCGGCCGCGGATGTCGCCAAGCAGACCGTTGTGAACCACTTCCCGGCCAAGGAGGACCTCCTCCTCGCCTGGCACCGCCCGGTGGAGGCCGACCTGATCGACCTGATCGCCCAACTCCCACTGAGCACTCCGCTGCCGGAGTTCCTCAAGGAGGAGTTGCCGCGCATGCTCGCCGGACTGGCCGAGGTGCCGGAGGCGCCGGAGCACGAGGACCCGCGTACCGCGGCCGACGAGCGGCTCGCCGGCGTCGCCGCCGTCATCCAGAACAGTCCGGCGCTGCTGGACGCGTTGCGGTTGCGCGGCAGCCGTTACCAGGACGACCTGGCGGCGATCCTGTCCGACCGGGTGCCCGCGCACCTGGGAGCCGTCGCGGCGCGCGCGCTCGCCGCGTTCATCATGACCACCGTCAGCGCCATGATCAACGAGGCGACCCGGCTACGGAGCGAAGGCCAGCCGCCGGACCAGATCACCGCGACCCTGAGCGAGACGGTCTCTCGGGCCCTGGACATCCTCGACACCGGCCTCGAAGGCGCCGCGAGCGGTGCCAGGAAGTAGCTCCGCGTATCCAAACGGACGCCCCCATCGGGACGTGGTGTCGCCTCCGGGATGTGCGGAACTGCTTGGTGGCCTCGGTCACGCACCAACGCAGCCCATCGTGCCGTCCTTCCAGTTCCTGACATTGGTGGCGTGATAACGGCAGATGGAGATCATCGACTCGATGGGGCTGGTCTGAGCGCAGCGAGCGGGCCAGCGTCGGTGATCGACCAGAGGGCCTTCCACATCAGGTCACAGGCAGAACGAGCGGTGTTCGGCTACATCGAGGGTTCTACTACCCACGCCGCCGCCACTCCTCGAACGGGCAACTCACCCCCGCCGAACACGAACGCAGACACAAGCAGGAGGTCTTCCATCACACTGCTGGAACTAGCCGTGGAAGACAAGATGTTAGAGACCAACCCGCTTGACGGGGTCAAGTGGACGCCCCCGGACACGGTCGAAGAGGTCGACCCCCGTACCTACACGGACTCCGGGGAAGCGCACGACGATCGGGGCCTGAAGCATCGTCCGGAGAAGGACACGCGCCCGGTTCCGATCCCTCCGGCTCTGGTGACGATCCTGCGGGAGCGCATCGAGAAGTACGGTTTGGCCGACGACGGCAGGCTCTCCGCCACAAGCAAGGGCGGTCTCTACACTGCCTTGGCAATCTCCCGCTTCTGGAAAGAGGTGCGGGCCTTGGCGGCTACGGCGTACAGACTTCGGCATGCCGCGGTCTTCGCTGTGGCTGGCGGCCGGCGTCCCCGCTACCGAGGTCGCGAAGCGCGCGGGGGCACAGCGTCGAGGTGCTCCAGCGCGCCTACGCCAAGTGCATCGATGGGCAGACACACCAAGCGAATAGAAAGATCATGAGCGCTCTCAGTGAGTGATCACAGCGGACCCTGCAGGGCTGGGGAGTCATCCCCGGGCCTCGGCGAGTTTAGGTTTCGTCCCCGTCTAACCGTGGATGCCGTGCGGGGGCAGCGGGGGGTAATGAATCGCCAAATCAGCAAAAGGCACGGTCTCCGCATCGGAGGATCAGCGGGTCTTCACGCCACGCGTTGTTGTACGGATGCCACCGACGGCGATGCCGTCGGCATTGGTGGGGAAGGTGCCATTCGCGAGTAACCCGGCCCGGGCAAGGTACGATATAAGAAACCACACCTAGCATAATGATGTCGCTATCGGCGCGATAGTCGTGGGTGGGCTGGTTTCTCGGGGGATACGTAGTCGAGAGATTTTCTCGGGGGGTACGTATGTGCTCGTCCCAAGGTCCGCACAGTAGAACGGTCGTTATTGCGTTGCTAACGATCGTGGCAACCCTGACGGCTGCCTGCGCGCCGCGGTCGCTGGCCGCCCAGCAGAGTGCGGTGGTTGGCGTGACACAGGCGCCGGCGTTGCCTGGCGCGCAGCCGATCTCGGCGAATGACCGGGTGTATACCGCCGACCAAGATTCCAACACGGTTAGTGTGATCAATCCGAAGACCGACACGGTGCTGGGCACGATCGCACTGGGCAAACCGCGCATGGACGTCGACGCGGATATTCTTGGCGCGATGTACGACGGGGAAATCGACGTCCACGGCCTCGGTTTCTCGCGCGATGGCAGATACCTCGACGTCGTCGACGTCACCACCAACGCCGTCCACGTCATCGATACCGCCACCAACGCCGTCGCGCACACCATCTACCTTGACCGCGCCCCACACGAAGGATTCTTCTCCGCTGATGGAAACGAACTGTGGGTCGCCGAGCGAGGCGTGGACACCGTCGCGGTCATCGACTGGCGCCATGACCGGGTCATCGCCCGCATCCACTCCGAAGACGGCCCATCGAAGGTGGTCTTCAGCCCCGATGGCAGGCGGGCCTACGTGAACCATCTGCGGGCCGAAGCCTTCGATGTCATCGATGTGCCCAGCCGCAAGATCATCCAGCACGTCACGGTACCGAACGTTGCTGGTGGTTCCTCCGACGAGGCGATCTCCCCCGACGGCAAAGAGATCTGGTTGGGCATGCCGGACAACGGCTATACCACCGCCGTGGTCAACGCGCAGACGTACAAGGTTGAGGCCGTCTTGAACACCGGCCCGCGGACCAACCACCCTAACTTCGTCACGGTCGATGGCGTGAACTATGCCTACATGACCGTGGGCGACCTCGGTCAGACCCTCGTCTATCGGCGCTCGACCACCGGCGGCCCACCGACTCTGGTCAATCGCATCCAAAACCACGGTCTCGGTCCGCACGGTATCTGGCCCAGCCCGGACAACACCCGCATGTACGTGGCGCTGCAGTACTCCGACGCAGTCGACGTGATCGACACCAGATCCATGAAAGTGATCGATACCCTGCGCATTGGTCAGTCCCCGATGGCGTTGGTCTACGTCGCCCGCACCAGCCCAGGCAGCACCGCACACCTCGGTCAGCAGGGCTTGGGCATGCGCATCGAAAACCACCCCATCGAAGTGCAAGGAGTCCCCGGGGCGGCGGGGAACGCCCAAATCCGGGCACTTCGCGGAGTCGATGAAGTGGACATCGACGTCCGGGGCCTACCGGCGAACCGTGCCTTCACCGTGTACGCCACCCGCGGCAACAACGCCACCGCGCTGCTGACCGCACACAGCAACGAAATGGGTGTGATCCCCGAAGCACTGGCCTTCGTCTCCTTCTTCGCTAATCACTACGACAAGATCGTCCTGCGTCCCTCTACGGGATGACGGTTCCGGGTGTGCGTTTCCCCTCGTAGCGTGGCCATATCGCCTTGAGGGAGGCAGTCGATGGCAGAGATGCGCAGGAAGTTCGACCAGGACTTCAGAGGCAGGGTGCGGTCCGGCTGGTCCGGGAGACCGGCAAGCCGATCGCGCAGGTAGCCCGGGATCTGGGGATCTGTTCGAGCACGTTGAAGAACTGGGTGGTCGGGGATCGCTGGCAGCGCGGGGGCGGCGATGGCAGGCTGCGCGCGACAGCTCCCGTCGCTGCGTGCTGGTCCGCCGATCGGTGTCCGACCCGTCCGACCTGGCGTTTCTACCGCTGCTTCGTCAACGGGCGGTGACGCTGGCGGAACTCCCTTTGACCTGCCGAAACGCACCTTTGGCTGTCGTCCCGGCTCTTGATCATTGCCCGCATATTGGGCGTCTCGCCTACGGCTGTGGCCGTCCCATTAGTCACGATCGCAACGCGCCACTCGCTCGTAGCCCGGCCAGGCCGTCCAGGACTTCGGGTCGACAGCGCACGAGATGCGGCATGCGCGTCCGGTATCGGCGCCACAGCTCCTCGACAGGCTCAGGCAGCCTGAAGTGCTCCCGGACCTTAGCGAAGAACACCGCACGGTGTGGAACGCCGTCCTGGTCGAGAGCGATCAACCGATCAACCGCCTCCCGCCCAAGGCCGTGCTCGTCAACGAACTCCGTGGTCCATACGCGGAAAGCCTCATCGAGGTTCACGAGTGTGTTGTCCAGATCGAAGAGCGCAAGTCGTTGCACGTCGAGTCAGCCTATTGAGTCGTCGTCATGAACGTGAGTGCCTGCTTGCAAACAGGAGCCAGTCACAACGCAGAGAGGCCTTCCTCCTGGTCAAGTGGCAGCTGGAGGCTGTCGACGCGTGCTGTTGCACGTCGGCGTTGCTGTACCAGGCTGCTGTACAGCAAGGACGAGCCCTCCCGCTCAGGTCACAGCGGTGGCATGGACCGGCCCCCGCTGGAGACGGTCTTCGGCTCGGCTGTCGGCGGCGGTGGCCGGACGGGGCTGCTCGACGGGGGGTGTCAACCTCGAACAGGTCGTTGGGGCTGCACTCCAGCGCGGTGCACAAGGCGGCCAGGGGCGCGGCGCGGACCGGTCGCCCGTCCCCGCCGTGCCCGGACCGGACCGGACCGGGAAGGCGCTGCCAGGGTCTTGGCCGCACGGCGGGCGCACCCGCCTGTGCGGTGATCTGTTCAAGACCGGCCGCCGCAGCCTCCCCGTTCCCCGCGATCACCGCCGCATACGTGGTGATGACCGTGGCCGGCAGGTCGGCCAACGCCCGCCGGGGTCTCCTCCTGCATCCGTTCGCCGAAGCTCCGCGTCGATCTTCGCCCGCCGGTCAGCCTCCTGAATCGCGGAGATACCTGGCTCGCGAGAGCCCTGCGGGTTTACCGATGGGTCTGGACGACTGACCAATCGAAGTCGATCTCCTCGAGGACGCCCATCTCCGAGAACAGCGAGTGAATCCCACTGAAGTCGCTGAACAGGCGGCTGCGGCCGGGGCTCTTGCAGTCTTCCAGCATGCTGCGCCCCTCCGCCACGCCCACCAGGTCCATGATGCGCTCCCACGTGCCGTAGTCAGCGGTCGTGTAAGCGGTCAGGGCATCGAAGGCCGAGCGGGTGAAGAATCGCTGCTGCGCTGGGTCGAGGCTCGGATAGACCTTCTTGGCCAACTCGGCCGCGATAGCCGAGTGGCAGTATTCATCACGGGCGTGTAGCCGAGCGGTGGCGCTGTGCACGGGCTGGATGCCGGGGTCGTCAGCGATCGTGTCGAGGTACGGGCCGATGCCGATCTCGGCGATGGTCGCGAAGGCAAGGGTCGTCAGGCTGCGCTGCCAGCGCTCGGCAGACCCTTCCCATAACTCCTGGTGGCGCCGCGAGTGCAGCGGCAGCGGCAGCGCGTTATCCGGGTATGGTTTTCCGCGCAGCTTTCGCGTAACGGCACTCGCGTTCATGTGCATGAGCGTGTGGTACTGCTCGTCGACCATCGCCTGGGTGAGGCACGTCTCCAACTCGTCACCGGACAGGGCAGGGAACTCCCCGCTGATGACCAACCCGAAGGCCGGGTTGGCGATCGCCTCTTCGGTCACGATCGTCTTCCGGTTGAAGGCGATGATCGCCCAGGTGAGCACGTCGCTGCGCTTAGCCGGGTCGAGAGCAAGCCAGGTCGGATGGTCGCGGAACGGAAGGATGCTCTCCGGATAGTCAGGGCGGTCCAGCTCGTACAGGTCCTCCAAGCGGAGTTCGTCACGCTTGACACTCGCGCGGCGGTGCCAGTTTCCGGCGAGCCGCCGGATCACTGCGCTCTCGGTGGCATCTACGCCGCCGTCGTTGATCGCCGACAGATCTTCGAAGAGCGCTTCGTCGTACTCGTCGCGCTTGATGACGCCCATCAGAATTGCTCCATCTTGTAGTCAGGGCATGGTTGGAAATAGGTGAACAGGCGGTCGTCCCAGAATTCGTGCAAGACCACCAACGGTTCAGTGACCCCATGATCAGGATCGGCTCGGTCCAGCGGGAGTTTCCAGGCATAGGCCGTGCTGGGCGCCATGATCAACGGGATCCCGGCGAACTCGGTACGCACGGCCGTATGGACATGGCCACACAAGATCCCGACCACTTGGGGGTGGTCGGCCAGCACGTCGGCGAGTGCCTGAGAATCGGTGAGTCGGGAGCCGTCCAGGCTGGAGACGCCGAGCGCGAGCGGAGGCTGGTGGAAGGCGACCACGGTCGGCCCCCTGGACCCGCGCAACGCCTCTGCGAGCCATTCGAGCGTTGCCGCTCCGAGCTCGCCTCTCGACCTGCCCGGCACGACAGCGTCGCAGAGAAGCACGGTGAGCTCGCCGACCCTGACTACCTGGTTGACCGGACCGCCCCCTGGTTGGTTCAGCAGCATCCGGCGGATCAGGACTCGGTCATCGTGGTTGCCAGGGCAGACGAAGACCGGCACCCCCGACAGCGGATCAAGTACCTCCGCGAGCGCCTCGTATTCGCGGTCGAGCCCGTCCTGGGTCAGGTCACCAGTGATGACCACCCCCGCCAGGTGCTCCGCCCGCCGCCGCAGATACTCAACTACCCGGGACGCCCGGGCACCATGGCGCCCGTCCGCGTCTATATGCAGGTCGCTGATGTGGGCGATACGAGTGACCCGCTCAGTTGACGACCTCATAGAAGCCTTCCCCGTCGAGGTAACGGGCCGTGTGATAGTCCCGCTGGACGACCCCCGGCAGCTCGTGGACCAGATGGACCAGCATGGGGTAGGTCATGTCGTTGATCGAGCGATGCAGCCTGTCGCCTACCCGGGTCCGGATCAGGGCCTCGTCGAAGCTCTCCAGGGCTTCCAGCTCGGCCATCCGCGGGTATGCGGCCAGCGCACCCGACCTAGGTGAGATCATGTTGATGCAGGTGGCGTGGCGCGAGATCTCGTAATCGCGAATCGCCCTCTCTCTAAAGCGGTCCTGGTCGACGTATGCGTCAACGGTCCACTCCAGTTGCGACTCACCGATCGCCTTGCCCGTGAGCACGGGCAGGTCAGAGCCGCAAATCCGGATGCCGGTCTCGATCAGCCGCGGACCGTCCGGGGTGAGCTTCAACTCTGTGTGTGCGCCGCCGTTGCGCACCCCCAGCGCGTTCAGGACCTCGGCGGCGTATGCGGCCAGCGAGTCCTGCTCCGGCCCCCTTCGGGGCATCAGCACAGACCCGCCGAGCAGATCCTTGACTCCGTTGATGTCGAGGTGCTGGGTCTCCCAGATATCGCAGATGTAGTGGATCCCGTCCATGCTGACCGAGTTGACGTAGTACTCGGTGCCGCGCAGGTACTCCTGGGCCACGACCCCGTCGTTCACCTGGGTGAAGGCGCTGTATGAACCGGCGAGTGACCGGAAGGCCGCGATCACCTCGTCGGCGGAGTCGCAGAAGGAGACCCCATCGTTGAGCGCGCTGCGCAGCGGCTTGATCACTACTCTGCCGCCGACCTTCTCGTACCAGTCGAGCAACGTCTGCTCGTCGGTCGCCCGCACCTGCTCGGCGGCCGCGACGCCCGCCGCCTTCACCGTCTCGACCATCTGGTACTTATCGCGGCGGGCGGAGCTGAGAGCGGCTCCGTTGGTGCGAAGACCCAGCCGGTCACTGAGCTGGTCCGCGAGCTCGACGCCGCTCTCGGCCCCGGCGATGACAACGTACGGGCCATGTGCGGCGACCCGTTGGAGTGTCTCCTCCAGGTCTCCGCGGTGCACGATGTGCTCGTAGAAGTCGTTTGGCTGGTAGCGGGAGGCGAAGATCGCGGGCGGTTCTGGTGTGCTTTGAACATGCAGAGTCCGGAAATCCCGCTCGTGGAAGAGGGGCGCTAGGAAACGGGCGGTCGAGTACGCGTCGACAATCGCGACGACAGGCTGTGGGGTCACAGGTTTCTCCTGTTCAGCGCCGCTCCGATGAGTCCGGAGAACAGCGGATGTGGCCGGGTGGGGCGGGAACGAAACTCCGGGTGTGCCTGGGTGGCGACGAGGAATGGGTGAATCGCGCGGGAGTACTCGACGAACTCGACCAAGTTCCCGTCGGGGGAGGTGCCGGAAAACACCAGGCCGGCGCGCTGGGCCAGTTCCTCGCGATATTGATTGGTCACCTCGTACCTGTGCCGATGGCGTTCGCGTACGACGGTGGTCCCATACAGTTCGTGGACCAACGTGCCCTCTGCCAGCACCGCCAGGTAACCCCCGAGCCGCATGGAACCGCCCAGGTCGGCTTCGCCAGAGACTGCGGCGACCTGGTCGGCCATCGTAGAGATCACTGGGTGCGGGGTGTCAGGACGGAACTCGGTGGAGTCCGCGTCAGGCATTCCTGCCAGCGATCTGGCCGCCTCGATCACGACGCATTGCAGGCCGAGGCAGAGACCCAGCATCGGAACCTGCTGCTCGCGGGCATATGTCACGGCCGCGATCTTCCCGGCGACGCCCCGGTCACCGAATCCGCCGGGTATGACGATCGCATCCGCATCGTGCAGCACGGTCTTGGGGCTGGGCAGGCAGGCCTCCGCGTCCACCCAGTGGAGGTGCACCCGGGCCTGGTGCGCGAAGCCACCGGCCCGCAGCGCCTCAGCGACCGAAAGATAGGCGTCCGGCAGCTCGACGTACTTGCCGACCACGGCGACGGTGACCTCGTGGAGCGGGTGGTGAACCCGCCCGACCAGATCATCCCATCGGGTCCAGTCGATCTCGCCCGCGACCAGGCCCAGCTTGCCAATGACAACACTGTCCAGTCCCTCGGCGTGCAGCGCACAGGGGATGTCGTAGATGGAGGCGGCGTCGATGGCAGCGACCACCGCATCTGTTTCCACGTCGCAGGCTGCAGCGATCTTCTGCTTGACCTTGTCGGGGATGGCGCGATCGGCCCTCAGTACCAACGCGTCCGGCCGGATGCCCAGGCTGCGCAGGGCCGCTACCGAGTGCTGGGTCGGCTTGGTCTTCAGTTCCTGGGAGGTGCCCAGGTGGGGGACAAGCGAGACATGGAGGTGGAAGACGTTCCCCGGACCTTCCTCGTGCCGCAACTGCCGGATTGCCTCCAGAAAAGGGAGCGACTCGATGTCACCGACGGTACCGCCGACCTCGGTGATGACGACATCGACGTCGTGCGCCGCCCGCCGGATGTTCGCCTTGATCTCCTCGGTGATATGCGGGATGACCTGGACGGTCTCCCCCAGATAGCCACCACGTCTCTCTCGTGCGAGTACCTCCGAATAGATCTTTCCCGTCGTGATGGAGGCGACTGCGCTGAGGTCGACATCGAGGAATCGTTCATAGTGGCCGATGTCCAGGTCGGCCTCGGCACCGTCCTCGGTGACGAAGACCTCGCCGTGCTGTAGCGGGTTCATGGTGCCTGGGTCGACGTTGAGGTAAGGGTCGAGCTTCTGCATGGTGACCCGCACCGTTCTGGCGGCCAACAGCGTCCCAAGGCTCGCGCCGGTCAGCCCCTTGCCCAGGGAGGAGACGACCCCGCCCGTAACGAAGATGTACTTCACGCTCTACCTCGCAGGTCACGATGCGGATGACACCAGGGCAGGGTCGGACTCCGCGGCCTTGGGCATGAGCTGCCCCCGAGCCAGTGCACGCTCAAGCCAGGAGCCGGCGAGAAGTGAGGTGGCGATCGCGGTGAGTACCAAGGTGGTGAACAACTGCTGGCTGACGATCCCCGCGTCAAAGGCGAGTGTCGCCATGACGATCCCTGGGCCGCCGCGCGCGTTCATCGCGACCGCCAAGTTGATCGCGTTCTGTGCGGGGCTCCCGGCCAGCCGCGCCCCGACAAAGACTCCGGCGATCTTCAGTGCGCAGGCGAGCAGGATGAACCCGATGGTGAACCACAAGGCGAACCCGTGCACCAGATCGAGCTTGAGGCCGACTATCGCGAAGTAAATGGGAATGAAGAACCCGGAGGCGAAGGAGCGGATCGCCGTCATGGATTCCGATCCTGTGCGAGGCAGGTCCGTCAGCAGTCCGACCGCGAATGCACCGAAGATCGGCGCCAGCCCGAGCAGGACACATGAAGCGGCCACGCCCAGCGTGAGCACGACCCGGATCGCCACCTGGTCAGCGGCGCGGTCGGACACGAGCCGGCGAGTTGGCCGAGGTACCTTGCTGACCCCGTACGCCAGCAGCAGGAATCCGATCGAGGCAAGCGTGTGGTAAGCGATCGACTCGGTGGTGGAGGAAATCGGCAAGACCGTGGACAGACCGAATGCGTCCTGCTTCGCATGACTCACCATGCCGAGCGCGACGGCGAGTAGGACATTCAGCACGATGTCCTCCAGCACGGCGACCGACAGAACAACTCGTGCGAATACCGTTTGCATGATGCCCAGATCGAGCATGATCCGCGCGATCACGGGAATGCTGGTGACCGCGAGCGAGCTGATCAGCACCAGCCCCAGCGCAGTGCTGTCGTTTGCCGGGCCGACGAGTCCGGAGCCGTCCAGGGACCACGTGAACAGCACGCCCCCGGCCAGAGGTACCACCATCCCGGTTACCGCGATCATGCCGACCGTTCGGCCGTCGCGGCGAGAGAACACTGTCCTCATCTCCGCGCCGGCAAGGAACATCAGCAGCAGCATTCCAATCTGACTGACCAGGCCGAGCCCGCTGCCGACCGCTCCGGTCCGGGGAAACAGCCATGCCTGTGCTTCAGGAGCGAAGATGCCGAAGAGCGTCGGCCCAAGCAGGAGGCCGCCGAGGATCTCCCCGATCACTGGGGGCTGGCGGAACCGTTTGAACACGCGCGCGAACAGGTTGGCTGAGCCCAGCAGGATCGCCAACGCAGCCAGGATGCGGAACAGGTCACCGTCGGTGATGCTCACTACGGTCTCCGGAAATCGAGGCTGAACCGGGACGCCACAGCCGAGGAAGACCCGGTGTACTTGCCGTCGTAGTTGATCGCGGAACCCTGCATCGCCCAGAAGGCGAGCTTTCCGATGATCATTCCGGGGTAGACCCGGACGGGATGGGCAACCTTGATCTCAAGCGTCCAGGGGAAGACCGCGCCGCTGTGTCCCAGCGGCGCCGAGTACTGGATCCAGATGCCAAGAGTCGAGGTCGACCGGCAGGCGTAGAGCGTGGCCGCGTGGTGGGGGCTGCCCATCGCCTCCATCGTGCTACCGAGATAGAGCCGGCCGGGTTCGAGAACCATCCCGTCCGAGCCCATGGCGGTGTGCACGGCCTCCGGTAGTTCGTAGCAGTCGATGACCTCCTTCTCGTAGGTCAGGATGTCCTCCGCCAGCCGGAAGCCGTAGCTGTTGGGCTCAAGCCTTTCGGCGTCGAAGTCATCGATGTGGATACGGCCGGCCTCGACCTCGGCCAGGATCTGCGCGCCGGTGAGGATCACAGCCAGCCCTCCAGGAGGTCGCGCACGGCGGCACGATGCCCGTCCAGATCACCGCTGTTGTCCAGCTCCAGGTCCGCCTCGATCTCGTCCAGCCGGCTGGTCGAGCGATCGGCGCGTGTCGGGTCCCCCCGTTCGACTAATCGCTTCTGCCGCAGGTCCTCATCGCAGCGAACCCGCAACACCCGGAAGCCCAAGGAACGTAGGGCGACGGCGTCCACCTCTGGGTCGCGCAAGTCGTCATTGACGATCACGTCCGCGTCGACGTTGCTCAGCCTGACCGTGAAGTCATCGATGAAAGCACGCGGGTTGATCCGGCGTAGGTTGTCGGCTAGGTCCTCCATCAGGATCTGGTCTTGCGCTCCGGGGCCCACTGCCCGGCCCGCAGCCAGATACACCGAGTCCTGCAGGTCGTACAAGGGCTTCGCCAGTTTGACCCTGGCGTGGCTGAGACCTGCGGCGGTCGCTGCTTCCTCCAGCAAGGACGCGGTCGTCGACTTCCCGCTGCCCGCCAGGCCGATCACGGCGACCCGAAGGCCTCCGCCGCGCAGTACCCGGTCAGGGTCCACATCGAGGGTGCCACGCAGTCGGACCATCGCCACCGACGGAAGAACCTCCCGGAGGTCGGCGAGCGATCGGTAGAACGCGCGATAGTCCGGTACCAGGTGGGACTGCCAGGTGAAGAACGTGGTGTCCACCTGACGGTCAACGATCTTGTTAAGGTGGGCCCAGCGCTCGGCCTCTGACCGCAGCTGCCAGGTAGTGAGCGGCTCGCCGGGGCGGACCTCGGGCAACAGGATCGCTGCGAGCCGCCGCGGCTGTGCCGAGAACTCAACCCCCAGCCAGCCCTCGAAGAGGTCCGGATCGATGAGCAGTTTGTCGGTCGCGGCCCGCTCACCGATTCCGGGGTCGACCTGTTCGCGGACCAGCCGTTCCAGCCGGGCGTCGGCTCGGATAGTGCCGACACCGACGTACGGGTAGTCGCGCCACGGGTAGACCTCGATCGTCTCGCCAACGCGGCGGCAGAACACCTTGTCACCGGTGAAGTACGACCAACCGGGACGGCGCAGCGCCGACAGCATGGTCGTCGTTTTACCCGCGCCCTTCGCCCCGGCGATGATCACGGCTTCACTGCCTCGGACCAGCCCGGAGGCATGCAGAACCACGGTGCCGAGGTCCTCTTCGTTCCGGATGATCAGATCACGCAGGAAGTCGATGACCTGGATGGCGGAGCCCGCAGTGATCCGCAGCCGGAACAGCCCGTCCGACCGGGCGTCCTTCGGGACGTCCACCAAAGTGGTGCGGTTGACGTAGCTGCGGCGGTCGCCCTCCTTTACCACATGGGCGTCGAAGTTGAACTCCGCCGCGTTGCTGCGGCGGATCACCGACTGCTCGGTGTCCCAGATCTGCCGGTCAACGTCAGCTTCGGGATCGTACGCGTCCACCTTGATCGTGAACGTGGCCGACCGGTCCGAGACCGGCACCAGCAGATGCCGGAAGAAGCGGCGGATCGGCTGGAAGGCGGGTTCAGCGTCGGGTGCTATCTCGAACCGGATCACGGTGTTCAGGAAGTCGAGGTCAATCATGGTCATTGGGTTCCTTGGCAGAGGCGAGGGCGGACAGCAGGAGGTCTGCGTGAGCGCGTAGCGACTGCGCCCAGATGGGGTCCAGCAGCGGGGCCAGCCCGTCGATCCCGAGATGAAAAGCGATGCTCAGTCCGACCCAGGTGCCGGCGCAGTCCGGGGCGAACGTCCAAGTCACGGCCAAGGAGTCGAAGTCGCCTTGGGTCTGTTCGAAGACCAGCCGTTGGCCTGAGGTAGTGGCCTCCCGCTGAGTCCAGCCCACCCGGCTTCCGTTGAGCAGAACGCTCCAACGGGCTGTCCCGTCCGATTGCGGCTCGACCTCGAGCACATGAGGCGCGATCGTCGGCAGGCCGGTACCCTCCCGTACGATCTGGCGGAGTTCGGCCGCTGACGAGGGGACGAAGGCCGTAGCGGAAATCTGCGGCATCACGCCTCCTTCATGAACGGGGTGAGGAAGCCGATGTCAAGACCGGCCGCACGGGAGAGCGCAGCCCAAGAGCGCAGGGTCACCAGCATGTCGCGCTGACCCTGCGCGATCAGACGGTCAGGCAGCTTGCCAGGGAACGCTTCAAGCAGCCGCTCCCAGAACACGAAGATCTCGTCATGGGAGCCGGGGCCGCCGAACTCCTCCGCCAGGGCGAAGATCTCGATGAGGTCGGTCCCAGCGGCCTGCGCGACCTCCTGCAGCCCGTACTCCAATCCGAGCGCGAGGCAGTGCGCGTCGGCCACCGGGACTCGTCCTGCGAGCCGGTTGTCTACGTCGACGAGTTGCTCCAGCAGTCGCAGCTTGACGGCACTCTGCATCTGCGGCTGATCAGTCCCGCCCTCAATGTCCTCGATATAGGAGCGGCCCTCGGCCAGCATCAGCCAGGCGGCCTGGATCCAGGCCTCTACCGCCGCCGTGACGGGCCGTGCATGCCCAGCCCTGACCTGGGGGAAAACCGGGATGTCCGCTGCTTTCATGCGCTCGTTCCTCCGGTGTAGTCGATCCGCTGGGCCAAGGCGCCACCCCGCAGGGCGCGCAGCAGCACTCCGGCTTCGCCTCCGGGGACGTCCCTCAACTCGGTGAGGGCGTACGGTCCAGCCGGAGCCTGGCCAGAAGCAGGCATTGCACCGTCCGACGTCAGCAGCAGCTCCGCGCCGGGCAGGAAGGCATACCGGTCCGCGCGATCGGCCGGGTCGAAGGCGACACTGACCGAATGGGTCCGCGCGGTGAGGGCTGCCGCTTCCCCCACCAAGGCGAGGTAGTCGGCGGCGATCCGGGCATCCGGCCGGGTCAGGGCGGAGGCCACTGTCACACGCAGCCGCTCCACCTCCGCACCGAGCGCGGCGAACGAGGCATCCGCCCAGCCCTGCTCTGCGACGAGCCGAGTCCACCTGAGCAGGTACCACTTCCGGGTGGTGTAGACGTCATTGTGGTGGGAGAGGATCGCGTCCATCAGGAACAGGAGCGTGTTGATCGCATAGCCGACCCGGCCGCGCAGCTCGCCGGCGGCTTCGGCCAGGGCGAGATGAACCGCCTGCTCGATCGAGTTCTGCAGTGCCGCCCGGCTCCACACGGCCGCCAGTGCCGGCAGCGCGGCGACATAAGGCATCTGCCCATCGAGAGTCACGCCATTGATGATGCGCTCGGTCTGTTTGCGCCGAGGTTCCCGATGCTTGTCCCAGCTCCGGAAGGCCTTGACGATCTCTTCTGGGGGACGAATGGCCAGGTCTGTGAGCTCCTTGAGGTTGGCAGCCAGCTCCGCGGCGGAGAATGAGACGACCTCCAGATGTTCACCCCACTCGAAGATCTTGGTGGAGATCCGGGCGCCTTCCATGGGTTCGTCCTGGATTCGAATGAAGTCCAGGTCGCTGGTCGCGTTGGCGAGACCGTGCACCGGCGAGCTGGTGATCAGGAGCTGTCCGGGGCCGACCCGCTCAGTCATGAGCGCGCCGAGCGCCGCCGGATCCAGCCGCCTGCTCCGCAGGAAGGTTGTGACGTTGGCGTGCCTCTGCTCGGCTAGCCGCGTCGTGGAGAGATTCATGAATCGACTTTCTGGAGGGAGCTGAGAAATCGCCGTCGCACCAACTGAGCCGCGAACGTGTTATCGACTTCGCCCAGGTGACAGCGGGCTTCGATGCCGGGGCCCGCAACCGCGAAGGTGGCCAGTAGCCGGTCATCGCCGTTGTTGACCACGTGGGCACCCGGCTTGACCGCCGGCCGCACCACAGGACCGGCCCCGGCCGGCGCGGCGGTCGGCTGGTAGTCGTGGTGCAACTCGACGAAGATGACGGAAGGAACGGCTCCGTCTGACAGCGGCACGCCATGCTGGTCCAGGAACCGGGCGACGACTGGCCGACCGGTGTCGGGGTCGATCACCTCTTGGAGCACGGCCATCGCCTTGGCCATGGCAGGTCCAGCCTCTTGCGGTGGGACGACCCCGTAAGGGCGGTCCCTGGTGTTGACGCAGAGCGAGCCATTGTTGGCAGGGTGGTAGACCACGCTGGACCGGGCAGGGTCCAGGGCACCCGCCGCGTCCCACACGGCCAGTCCCGCCTCGACCAGGGGCTCGTTGAGGTGGACCAGTTTCGCGCATCCCACGATGCCGTGGTCGGCGCTGAGGATCACGGTGTCGTTCTGGTCGGCACGGTCCAGCACCCGCCCGAGGAACTGATCAGCCCAGCCGTAGGCCTGGCGCACGAGCTCCCACAGGGCAGGGGCGCTTTCGGGGCGGAACACCCCGCTGCGCTCGTCGCACCAGCCGATGAACTCGTGCCCGACATCGTCGGTGATCGGAAGATAAAGAACGACGAGATCGGCTTCATGGCCGGCCAGCGTCCGCTCTGCCGCCCCGATGAACGCCCGCGCCGCGCACTGGACCGCAGAGATGAAGACCTCCTCCGCCGAGCCATCGCCCCCATCGACCAGACGGGGACCGAACGTCCCAGTCCGGTAGGAGGGACCGACGCTCTCCCCAGCGAAGACCGGAGCGGTGCGCATCGCCTCGACCAGAGCCAGGTCCGCTCCCGCGAAACGGGCGTGGTAGAGGCCGGTATGGGCGAACAACCGATCGCCGCCAGGCTGCTCCAGACAACGAATCCAGGTGCCGAGACCGTCAGAGAACCGGCGCTCGACCCACCCCTCGGCCGGGCGCACCAGTCGGCCGTCGAACTGCAGCCCGCCCGGCACGGCTTCAAGCATGTGCCCCTGCCATTGCACCTTTGCTCCGGTGGGGACCCGCAGATGGCCAGGGCGCAAGATTCGCCTGCTGAAAGCCTCGACAGCGGCGTCGACCCAAGGCGCCACGGCACCATCAGCGTCGAACACCCATGGGACGTGCACGAAGGCCGTCCGCAGACCGAGCTCCGCCCAGACCGGCGGCATCAGCGGGAATTGGGGCCCAAAACCCGAGCTCATCCCGGTGACCGGCCCGTCCCGGTCCGGAACGGGAAAGCCGGTCACGCCGTGCCGCTCCGTCCCTGTCCCCGTGAAGAGAGTCGCGAGGGAGGGCGGGGTCTGACAGTTGGGGCGCGGTGGCCTCGCGGCGGCGAAGCTCCCCGTTGCCCGCAGCCTCCGTACCGCCGGCAGCGACCCCTCGGCCTCCAGCCGGTCGACGATCCAGGCCGCTGCGGCATCCCAGACCACCCAGTAGACCGTCATCGCGGCCCGGCCATCAGATCGGGCAGGTCCACGATCGAGTCGATGGTGTACGAAGCACCGCCGGTCAGCCCTTCGGCTTGTTGATCGGCGAACTTACCAGTCCGTACCTGGACGGTGACAGCCCCGGCCGCGCGGCCTCCGGCGATGTCGGTGGTGGCATCATCCCCGACGACGACGCAACCGGTGACCGGGGTCCCGGCCGAATCAGCGGCCAGGGTGAAGAACTCGGCCGACGGCTTGCCGACGACGACGGCCTGACAGCCCGCGGCGTACTCCAGCGCGGCGACGACCGCCCCGGTATCAAGGTGATCGCCGTCTGCGCGCTTGAAATAGCGGCCGCGCTGCAGCGCCACCAACTGCGCTCCCGCGCGGAGCGCGCGGAACGCTCCATCGAGAAGGCTGTAGTCCAGGGTGTCGCGGCAGTCCCCCACCAGCACATGCGTGCAGGGAGCGCAGGCTACGGCTTTGAACTCAGTGCGCAGAGCCTCAGCAACGACTAGATAAGCGTTCCCTCCAACCGCCTCGAGCAGCCGTTGAGCGGCGACCACCGGTGTGAACAGCTCCTCCTGACGGATCCTCAGCCCGAAGCCCTCCAGGTCTGCGGCGACTCGGACCAGAGGTTTGGAGTCGGTGTTGGTCAGGAACCGCAGCACGTGGCCTTGCTCACGCAGCGCGGCGACCGCTGCCGTCGCGCCCGGGATGGGCTCACCCTCGGCGTAAAGCGTTCCTTCCAGGTCGAGCAGGATCGTGCCCACCTCAGCGCACCACCAGGGCCAGCTCGGGGCGGGCGGACACAGAGTCCTTCAGGAAGGTCCTCTTTGAGTAGAAGCCACGCTGGTCGTTCAGGCCGCGGGCTCGAAGGAACCCTTCCAGCCACTGTGCGATCTCCGCCATCTCATCCAGGACAGCGGCCTCGTCCGCAGCGATCGCGGTACGGCTGCGCAGGTACTCCAGTTCGCACTGGTGCAAGACGACGTCGGGGGCGTCCAACAGGCTGCAGTGGTCGAAGAAGATCCCGTATACGTGTCCGGTGGTTACCGACTCGAAGTTGACGTCGTAACGGACCCGGCGGAAGGAGGGGAGCCGGACCGCCTCAAGGCCCAGCACGTCGGTGATGTAGTCGCCGAACTGCTCGACCTCGACACCGTAGGTGTGGCTCTCCCTGCGCTCGAAGGAGTCCTCGGCGTACCACTTGCGCTTGACCAGGTGCTTTCCGTCGGTAGTGGGGATGAAGGAGACGTACCCCAGCTCTGCCGCGGGCGCGGTGATCTCGTACAGGTGGTTCAGGTAGTCCCACGCTTGGAACTCATCGCGGTACTCCATGACGTAGCCGGGTAGGTCGCCCGCTAGCAGGCTCCGATAGAGGTCCAGGTTGGCGGTCCATATGTCCACTGGGGGAGTGAGTGTGTACTTGTACTCGAGCTCCTGGCCGACGAAGCACTTGCGGTAGTACCGCTGGTGGTTGTTGAGGAACAGCGCCTGCTCACTGTGGAGCCGGGCTGCCTCGGGCAGCCAGCGCAGCGAATCGGCAGGTTCGGCCAGCGGACTCGAGGTGATCCGGATGAAGCACGCGTCTTCCTCAAGGAATCGGATCTGGGAGTACACGTGCAGCCCGTCGCCGGTGTCGCTCAGGCAGAACAGTGGGACGATCGGGCCGTCTCCCAGCAGGCTCCGGACCTCCTGGCTCGGCCGCATGCCGGGGAACAGGGCGACCCCCTCAGATGTGACCCGGCGGTCACCAGCGATCAGCTCGACCGGGCCGAGGTCGGACCAGCGCAGCACGAGGGTGTTGCCCGGGGCCCGCAGCTCCAGCGGAATCAGGATGAGCGGCTCGTCCGCGCGCAGCGGAGCCGTTCCGTTGAGGACGTGCAACCCGCCCAGGACCAGCCAGCAGTTATTCTCTGTCACGTCAGTCACTTTCCGCCCGTCACAGTGACGGTCCCACTGCTGATTACCGCATGTCCTTCGCTGGGCAGGCCCTGGGCCGCCACCGCTGGCAGGCCCGCCTCCCGCAGCAGGATGGCCAGGTGGCCAAGGGTGGAGCCCTGATCGAAGACGAACCCTGCGACGTCACCGATAAGGACCGAGAGCACGGCGTACGGGCGAGAGGCCCGGACGATCGGTGGCTCCGAGCAGGCCCGGACTCGCGCGATGATCTCCCGGAGCCCTTCGTGGCCGGACAGGTCCTGCGACCTGTCAACACTGACTGCCGGCCCGATCGACAGCCGGCTGAGCACTTCGTCTTCGTCCAGGGCGAGCAGCGGCCCTGCGGCGGTTCCCGCCGAGATCACACGCGCGTCGGCGGAGTTCAGGGCGTCCCCGCCCAGCAGCGAGTAATCGACGAAGAACAGCTTCCCCGACTGTCGCACCCACTCAAGAGTCATCGGTCCGTACCGGTCACTCATGGCCCTGGTGAACTCGGCGAGCTCGCCTACATGGGCGTTGATCGGGCTGTCGGCCGGGTCGACCTGTCCGTTACGTATCATCACCGCCGCGGCGCCCGAGGTGCCGCGATTGAGTGCCATGAGGCCCTCAGGGGTGTACTCGACGATGAAGTCGTCGCCCACGCGCCGGGAGATGATTCCCAGATCGCCCCGAAGGTAGTCCCGAACGATCACTGTGTGCAGCCGGGTGGAGTCCGGTCCCGCTCCGGTGGTCTCGGCGAGTCGGCTGAGAAGTTCCGCCTTGTGCACCACGATCTGCCGGAGGGTGTCACCGAAGTCCAATACGCACTCGTCGGCGCAACCCTCGTCGATGACCTCACGCAGTCGACCACCGGTCTCCGCGGCGCACAGGCCGCGCCCGTTGAAGTGGACGACCCAGCCGTGGCCGACGCCGACACCGCATTCGACGGCCAGCCTGTGCGCCGGCCCACGCTTGGCCGCATAGCCGCCATAGACCGCGGAGACCTCACCGAGATCGACGGAGGCGGGTATCTCGTCGAAGTAGAGTCTGTAGGCATCAGCAACCGGCTCGTCATGGCTGGTGTTCTGCTGGGACGCGGCGGTCTGCGGCCGGACCTGGATGAGGTGCACCCCGTCAGCGTCGGCGGCCCACTCGACGTCCACGTCATAGCCCTCGGCCGCGCGGAGTGCCTGTACCAACCGCACGACCTCGGCCAGCGCAGGGACATCACCGGTGAGCTCTGCCGATTTGGCAAGGACCGGCACGGCAACCCCGGCGACCAGAGAGTCGGCCAAGCCTTCGACGTATTCGATCACGACCCCGTCCTCGGGGTCGGAGAAGGCGACCCCGGCCAGCTCAGGCCGGATCATCCTCTGGACGATGACGGCCAGCCTGGGTGTATGGGAGAAGTCGCCCGCGCGGACCCGGGCCGCCACAGCCGAGGCCCCGTAGTAGGAGCGCCAGCATTGCTCGACCGCCTGGGCCACCGCATCAACGCCCTGTACACCCAGGACCGTGGTATGGATCCCGGCCAGGCTCGAGCCGGCGGTGTCCTCGTCGAGGCCGGAGGAGCGGACGGCGAACTCGACGCTCTCGTCGTCGCCGAACATGTCGGCGATCCGGACTGCCAGCAATTGCCGGGCCTGTTCGGTCAGGTGCACCCCGGACACGATCTTTTGGATGTCCATCAGGGAGTCCGTGAGGAATGCTCCCACTGTGGCTCGAAGGTCGTTGAAGGCCGCGGCCAACCCGCGGCGCTGGTCGTCACTGAGCGCTCCGTCGAACTCCTCGGCTGAGATGCAGAACGCGTTGGGGACTCGGAAGCGGCGACTGTTCGCCGCCAGAGCGGCGAACTTCGGTCCTGTCCTAGCGGGGTCGACGCTCGCCCCCAGGCCGATGAAGCGCTGCCGGGCGAACTGCTTGTGGAAGTCCTTGTGGATGTCGCTGCTTCGGGGTCCGGTCGCGCCCTGGTACTTACCGTCGTAGAGTTCGATATCTCCCTGCGGTCGCCACCACATCATCTGACCGATGTTGATGCCCGGATAGACCCGGACCGCGTTCATGGAGTAAAGCTGGAGCGTCCATTGGCCCTTGTACCCGATGTCGCCCAGACTCGCCGACAGGTTGATGAACAGCCCTAGCCTTGCCACCGATGAGCGTGCGGCGAAGGTCGGCGCATAATACTCGCTGCCCAGGACCTCGATCGTATGCGCAAGATACAGCCGGCCAGGCTCAAGGACATATCCCTCGTCGGGAATCTCGATCTCGTCGCACTCGTTGCCGTGCCGAGCATCCAATGGCATGTCCCGATAGACGCATAGCGTCCGACCGAGCCGGAAGTTGTAGCTGTTCGGATTCACCTGCTCGGGAGTGAAGGGGTCGATCGTGATACGACCGTTCGCCCATTCCCGCGCAATCTCGGTACCCGTGAGGATCACTGTCCACCCGTCCTGAATCTTTGCTGGGTGAACAACATCCCTCCGTGGAGTAGCGCAGCAGTATCGCGCAGATGGCGCACCAGATCAGTACAGGACGGCAGGGGCTCCGCTTCACCTGGACCGCAGGACCAGCCGCTACCGACCGACCACCGGCGATACCTGCGTGATACGGATGGCACGGGATGATTATTCACTTAGCAGTCGATCGTCCCCTGGAGAGTCACCATTCACGCCCAAGGACAACGGCCCCTGCTCATCCTGATCGTGACGGGCCTTCAGAATTACCGTGAGTACCTACTGGCGAGCATCAGTGCCCGCTACCGGATCCATCTGTTCACTCTGACCCCGACCACCTGGGAAGATCCTTACCTGGTCGGCAGCACCGTCGTCGCGGCGACCGACACTGACACACTCGCCGTGGCGGCCGCCGAGCTGAACGCGCGTGAGCCGGTCAGTGGCGTGGTCTGCTGGGACGAATCCCGGGTCCACCAGGCAGCGTGCGTCGCCGCGAGCCTCGGCCTTCCACATACTCCTGCCGAGGCGGTGTGGCGCTGCCGCGACAAATACCAGGGCCGCTCCGCCCTGGCCCTGGCCGGGCTCGCACAGCCGGAGTTCGCTCTGGCCGGGACCCTCGAAGAGGCCTTGGCCGCGGCCGAGAACATCGGCTATCCGGTGGTGGTCAAGCCCCGGGCCGCAGCGGCCAGTTATGGCGTGTCGCTGGTGCGCTCTGCCGAGAAGATGGCCGAATCCTTCGCCTTCGCTGACCAGGCGACCGTGGCACATATGCCCGAGTTCGACCAGTCAGTCCTGGTTGAGGAGTATCTCGCCGGACCCGAAGTGAGTGTGGACTCCGTAGTCGTCGGCGGGCGCGTGACACCGCTGTTCGTCGGCCGCAAACAGACCGGCTACCCGCCCTACTTCGAGGAGACCGGCCATGTGGTCACGAACCATGACCCGCTGCTGCGCGACCCCGCTTTCCTCACCTTGCTCCAGGACACCCACACTGCGCTCGGCTTCACCCACGGCTGGACTCACGCCGAGCTGAAACTCGACCCGATCCCGAAGGTCATCGAGGTGAACGCCCGGCTCGGGGGTGACATGATCCCTTATCTTGGGATGGCCGCCTCAGGGATCGACCCTGGCCTGGCCCTCGCCGCGCTGGCCACCGGCGCCGAGCCAGCGCTCGAAGTGCAACGCGACCTGGTGGCGGCGATCCGGTTCTTCTATCCCGAGCATGACGACACCGTTATCGACAGCGTGAAGTTCGACGCTGCGGCGCTGCCGGCCGAAATCGACCGAGCGGTCGCCGTCGTCATGCCCGGCGCCACGGTCTCCCCACCACCGCGCGGCCTGCTGATGGGCCGGATCGCGTACGCCACCGCGGTCGCCCCGACCGGGCAAGAGTGCGTGGCCGCCCTCGACCAGGCGGCCAAAGCATTGCGGATCAGGGAAAGGACAGAGGTCCGGTGACCACCCACGCCCCTCAGACCCACGCCGGGAAAGTCGGTGTACTCGCGACCTTCAACGAGTCGCCGTTCGCCGTGAAGGCGCTTCTCTTCGGTGTTCTGGTCAACAAGCTGGGTTCGTTCGTCCAGGTCTTCCTCATCCTTTTCATGACCACCCGTGGTTTCACAGGGGTCCAAGGAGGCATAGCACTAGGCGTCTACGGTGCCGGCTCCGTTGCGGGCGTGCTGATCGGCGGCACGCTGGCCGACCGCATCGGCGCCCGGATGACCATCGTTTTGGGAATGGTGGGAACTGCCGTACTTCTCGTGGCTGTGCTGCACATCCGCTGGTACGCGGGGATACTGGCGGCGGTGGCTCTGGTCGGGATGATCAGCCAGGTCTACCGGCCGGCAGCCTCCTCATACATCGCCGCGCTGATCTCGAGCGACCGGCAGGTGATGATCACCGCGATGTACCGGCTGGCGCTCAATCTGGGCACCACCGCCGCTCCGCTGCTCGGAACGGCACTGGCCGCAGTCTCCTACGATCTGCTGTTCTACGGTGAGGCCGCCGCCGCCCTCTGTTACGCCGTGATCGTCCTGGTGGCCTTGCCGCGCGGAACCGTCGCATCAGGTGCCACCCCTGTCAGCCATACAGGTGGGTACTTGGTGGTCCTGCGTGACCGCCGCTTCGTCGCCTTCATGTTCGCTGTGATGCTCAACTCGGCGGTGTACATCCAGTACATGAGCACCCTTCCTCTTGCCATCCGCGAGGCGGGCTTCGGCACCTTCTGGTACGGAGTCATGCTCGCGATCAACGGTGCGATTGTGATCTGCTTCGAGCTGCTGATGACCAAGATCGTCCAGATGTGGCGGATGCGACGGGTGGTGACAGTCGGCTTCTTCTTGCTGGGTGCCGGTATGGCCGTATACGCGCTGCCTGGCGGACTGGCGGTGTTCGTCATCGGCACTCTGCTCTGGACACTCGCCGAGATCATCCAGGGGCCGTCGATGTTCGCCTACCCCGCCCTCGCCGCGCCCCCTGAGAGCAGCGGGCGCTATCAGGGTGCCACCCACGCGATGTTCGGTATTGGAACCGCTGTCGGCCCCGCTATCGGCGTCGTCCTTTGGAGCAGCCTCGGCAAGCCTGCCTGGATCATCATGGGCGCGATCTCCGTGCTGGCCCTCGTCCCCGCTTGGTATGCCATCGGCAAGAATAGGTGACGTTCACTGGCCGAGCCTGGAATGGATCTTCTGATGAACCGCGTCGCGCAATGGGTGGTTGAGCTCTTCTAGGAGTTCCTGGGCCTTGCGCCAGAGCCGCAGCGCCCCGACTGTATCCCCAAGCTCTTGTCTAAGGTCGCCGTACCTGCTAAAGGTCTCGGCCTGGCTATAGCGGTGCCCAAGCCGGGGAAGCCGCTCGCCCATGGGAATCACCTGCCGATAGCATTCCTCAGCCGCATCAAGGTCGCCGCTGCTCTGGTAAGCGTAGGCGGTACCTGTCAATCTGATCAAGGCAGCTGAGCTGGTCTAATTCTGTGTCAGCCTTTCTTGTTCGTCCTTCCGGTCGGAGTCGTTGGGCTTGTTGATCCATGCCGGTCCGGGCAGGGCGGGTGGGATGGGCGTGCCGCCGGAGGCGAACCGCTCGGGATGGGTGGCCTGAGCGGTGGACAGGACGTGGGCACGTCGATCGCGGACCATGCCGGCCTTGCCGTAGTGCACGTCGGCGGGATGGTGGTAGCCGATCCCGGAGTGGTAGTGATCGTGGTTGTACCAGGCGTAGAACTCCTGGCAGAAGACGCGAGCGTCCTGGATCGAGCCGAACCGGCCGGGGAAGGCCGGGCAGTACTTCAGCGTCTTGTTGTGAACACGAACGCGGGAGGTGAGAAGCGATAGCGCTTCGCTGAACGCGGTGCTGTGTGAGAGATGGAGGTTTGTTGGCCCTCCAGAGTCGCT
>NZ_JBEZFH010000086.1:0-28037 GCF_040649355.1 Sphaerisporangium sp. NPDC049002
TGGCGAGGCTCGACCGTCCCCTGCGCGACGCCGAGGACCTCGCCGACCTGCTGCGCCACCGTCGTCATCCGCCCCTGAGCACGGGCCTGCAGAAAGAAGGCGCGTGATCCCGGTTGCCCAACGGCACCGGCCACGAACCTGTCTGGCGGATCGTAGTCGAAGACCGGCATAGCCCGACCTTACGTGGTCCCGGCTCCGCCGCCGACAGCGGCGTCGCTCTCGGTGGAACTTTCTCCCCCGTCTTGCTGCTCCGAACCCTCAGGCCGTGGCGCGGGGGGTAGGAGATTCTCCACCCCGCCGCCCACATCGTTGACCCGCAGGACGAACGGCCGCAGCGTCGTGTAGCGGATCGCCGTGAGGGACGCGGGATCGGCCGTGATGCGCTGGAACTGGTCGAGGTGGACGCCCATCGCGTCCGCCACGATCGCCTTGATCACGTCTCCGTGGCTGCACACCAGGTAGACCGCGTCGTCGCCGAGCTTGGCGTTCCAGTGCCGTACGGCCGCGACGGCGCGGCGCTGCACGCCCGCCAGCGACTCGCCACCGGGGAAGACCACCGCGCTCGGATGCTGCTGCACCACCCGCCACAGGGGCTCCTCGGCCAGCTCCTTCAGCGGGCGCCCGGTCCATTCGCCGTATCCGCACTCGCCGAACCGGTCGTCGCTCTCGACCTTGAGGCCTTCGCGTCCCCGGAGGACCGCCTGGGCGGTCTCCTGGCAGCGTTCGAGAGGGCTGGACACGATCGCGTCGAGGCGCAGGGGGGCCAGCCGGGCCGCGAGGGCCTCGGCCTGGGCGCTGCCTCGCTCGCTCAGATGGACCCCTGGGGTCCACCCGGCGAGCACCGGCCCGGTCATGTGCGTCAGACCGTGCCGCACCAGAAGCAATGTGGTCACAAAGGCAACCCTATTGGGCTGTGATCACCCCTAGAGACAACAGTGTCAGCAAGAAAGCGCCGATGAAGACACGATAGGTGACAAAAACCATCATCGAATGTTTGGTGATGTACCGCAGCAACCATGCGATCGAGGCGTATCCGACGACGAAGGACACGACGGTGGCGATCAGGGTCGGCACGAGGTCGGGGCCGCCGCCCGCTCCGACGTCCTTCAGCTCGAACAGCCCCGACAGCACGACGGCGGGGATCGACAGCAGGAACGAGTACCGGGCCGCCGCCTCGCGGGTGAAGCCCAGGAACAGCCCGCCGGTGATGGTCGAGCCGGAACGGGACGCGCCGGGCACCAGGGCGAGCGCCTGGAAGCCGCCGATGATGAGCCCGTCCTTCAGCGTCAGGTCGTGGATGGCGGTGCGCTGCCGCCCGAGCTGCTCGGCCAGCAGCAGGAGCAGGCCGAACACGATCAGCACGGTGGCGTTGATCCACAGGTTGCGCGCCGGGCCCTCGATCTGGTCCTTGAAGACCACGCCGAGCAGGCCCAGCGGGACCGTGCCGAGCCCGATGTACCACCCCATGCGGGCGTCCATGTCGTCGCGTAGCTCGGGGGTCCACAGGCTGCGCAGCCAGGTCCAGACGATGCGCACGATGTCACGCCAGAAGTAGATGACCACGGCGAGCATGGTGCCTAGCTGGATCACCGCGGTGAAGGCGGCGCCCGGGTCGGACCAGCCGAACAGCCGGGGAACGATGAGCAGATGAGCGGAGCTGGAGATCGGCAGGAACTCGGTCAACCCCTGCACGATGCCGAGCACGATCGCTTGCAGTGCGTCCATAGTGCGCGCCAGCCTAGGGCAGCCCCGGCGCCGGGGACGGCATGGCGGGTGATGACCCGGCGAGGAACCGGTGAAGTAATGCCGGGAAGGTGATGAGGAAGTGAACGTTCCGTGAGGTCCGACCGGCGAAGGCGCGTCCTTCGCCATCAAGGGAAGTGAGACGTTCCAACGCGGTAACCTGGCCGGATCATGGATCAGCGATTGGTCGGTCGTAGCGGTCTATCGGTGTCACGGGTGGGGCTGGGCACCATGACCTGGGGGCGTGACACCGGCGCGGAGGAGGCCGCCGCGCAGCTCGTCGCGTTCGCCGAAGCCGGGGGCACCCTGGTCGACACCGCAGATGTCTACGCCGGCGGCGACGCCGAGCGGCTGCTCGGGCGCCTGCTGCGCGACTCCGTGCCGCGCTCGGAGATGGTCGTCGCCACCAAGGCCGTCCTCACGCCGCACGGGCCCCGTTCGAGGAACGCCTCCCGGCGCGCCCTCATCTCCGCGCTCGACGCCTCCCTCGCCAGGCTGGGCGTCGAGGAGGTCGACCTGTGGCAGCTGCACGCCTTCGATCCCGAGGTGCCCCTGGAGGAGACGCTGGCGGCCGTCGACACCGCCGTGTCCTCCGGCCGCACGGTGTACGCCGGGGTGTGCAACTACGCCGGATGGCAGCTCGCCGCGGCGGGCGTGTGGCAGCGGGCGGTCCCCGGGCGCACGCCGATCGTGTCCGCCCAGGTCGAGTACTCTCTGCTCGCCAGGGACGCCGAGCGCGAGGTCCTGGCCGCCGCCGAGCACGTCGGCGCCGGAGTGCTCGCCTGGTCGCCGCTCGGCCGCGGCGTGCTCACCGGCAAGTACCGTGTGGGCATCCCCGCCGACTCACGGGCAGCCACGCCGCATTTCGCCGACTTCGTCCAGCCCTATCTCGACGAGCGCTCCCGCCGGGTCGTCGAGTCGGTGACCACGGCCGCCGAGGGGCTCGGGGTGTCCCCTCTCGCGGTGGCCCTGTCCTGGGTACGCGACCAGCCGGGCGTGGCCGCCGCCATCGTGGGAGCGCGCACCCACGCCCAGCTCAAGGGCGTGCTGCAGGCCGAGGAGCTGACGTTGCCCATGGAGATACGCGAGGCCCTGGACGACGTGTCGGCCGACTAGCACGGACCTCGCGATCGACCGAACAGGAATCTCGCTCGCGTATCACTACTAGGTACCGAATCGCATCTTTTCGTGGAAAGACCGGCGTGTTGGCACACGATGGTCGGGGAGGCGGCGGGAGGGGAGCCCGCACCTCCGCCGCGCGTGTGGATGACGATGGAGGGGAACCATGCGTAAGGGCACGACCGCCATCTCGGTGGGAGCGCTGACGCTCGCGCTGAGCGGGGGGACGGTGCTGCTGGTGGCGGCACCCGCCACGGCGTTCTCGCCGCCCTCGCTGCGCGCGACCGACTGCGGCAGGGGGTCCGACCCGCTGTCGAGCCTCACCGGCCAGGTCTGCGACCTCGTAGGCGGGGTCACCGGCACGGTGGACGACCTCACGGGCGACAAGGCGGCGCCGGTCACCAGCACCCTGGACGGCCTCACGAACGACCCGCTGAAGCCGCTCACCGACGCGGTCACGAAGACGGCGGACAAGATCCTCGGTGCCACCCTCGACCCTCCGGCCACCGTCTCCCCCACCCCCGGACCGCCCTCGGCCACGCCGGAGCCGGTCGCCGAGCCGAGCGAGGCCCCGGCCGGGAACCTGCTCGGCGTCGAGGTCGGCACCGGGTGCCTGCCGGTGGTCTCGCCGCCCGACTGCGGGCAGGAGGCCTCGCCGGCCCCCCGGGCGCCCGCCGGGCGGGACCGTTCCACTCCCACCAACGCCCCCGCCGCTCCGGCCCCACCGCCCGCTCCGCGACAGCAGGCCTCGCCGCCGTCCGCGCCGGCCTTCCCCGGGCAGGGCACGCTCACGGGCGGCACGGAGCCGGATGGAGCGGTGGATCATGCCGGCCCCTCCGGCCCGCCGTCGGCGCCGCCCTCGGCCGACGTCGAGTCGCCGCCGCTCATGCCCCTGTGGCCGGGCCAGCCCCTCCCGTCGCTGACCGGCCGCCTGGACGCGCGAAAGCTCGTGCCGAGCAGGCCGTACGACGTGGTGGGCACCGCGCTGACGGCGGCGCTGCTGGCCTCGGCGATTCTGGCGACCCGCATCGTGCAGGCCCGCAGGATCGAGGCCGAACCGCGGTCGATGCCGTTCGAGGGCCTGCGCCGCCCCGACCCGGGACGGCAGCGCCTGGCCTGACCGGGGCTCCGCAGCGGAGCGTCAGGCCCCCATGGCGTGGACGCCGCCGTCGACGTGCACGATCTCGCCCGTCGTGGCCGGGAACCAGTCGGACAGCAGCGCCACGCACGCCTTCGCGGCGGGCCCCGTGTCGGAGAGGTCCCACCCGAGCGGAGCCTTGGCCGGCCAGCTCTCCTCGAACTCCTTGAACCCGGGGATGCTCTTGGCGGCCATCGTGCGCAGCGGGCCCGCCGACACGAGGTTGACCCGGATGCCGTGCTTGCCGAGGTCGCGGGCGAGGTAGCGCGAGCAGGACTCCAGGCCCGCCTTGGCGACGCCCATCCAGTCGTACACCGGCCAGGCCTTGGAGGCGTCGAAGTCGAGCCCGACGACGGCACCGCCCTCCTTCATCAGCGGCAGGCAGGCGACCGCCAGCGACTTGAACGAGAAGGTCGAGACCTGGACGGCCGTGGCGACGTCCTCCCAGCTCGTGTTGAGGAAGTTGCCGCCGAGTGCCGTCTGCGGGGCGAAGGCGATCGCGTGGACCACGCCGTCGAGCCCGTCGAGATGCTCGCCGACGCGGTCGGCGAGGGTGTCGAGGTGGTCGGTGTTCTGCACGTCGAGCTCGATCACCGGCGGCGTCTCGGGAAGCCGCTTGGCGATGCGCTCGACCAGGCTCATGCGCCCGAAGCCGGTGAGCACGATCTGGGCGCCCTGCTCCTGGGCCAGCCTGGCCACCGAGAACGCGATCGAGGCGTCGGTGAGCACGCCGCTGACCAAAAGCCGCTTGCCGTCGAGAATTCCCATGTCAGTGCCCCATTCCAAGGCCGCCGTCGACCGGGACGACCGCCCCGGTGATGTAGGCGGCGTCGTCGCTCGCCAGGAACTTGACCGCCCGCGCGATGTCGGCCCCGCTGGCGGCACGGCCGAGCGGGATGTTCTTGAGGATGGCCTGCTGCTGCTCGGGTTCGAGCGCGGCCGTCATGTCGGTCTCGACGAAGCCGGGGGCCACCACGTTCACGGTGATGCCGCGCGAGCCCAGCTCGCGGGCCAGCGACCGGGCGAAGCCGATCATGCCGGCCTTGGAGGCGGCGTAGTTGGTCTGGCCGGCCGAGCCGAGCATGCCGACGACGGAGGAGATGAGGACGATGCGCCCGCGCCGCATCCTCAGCATGCCGCGGGTCGCCCGCTTGGCGACGCGGTAGGCGCCGGTGAGGTTGGTGTCGATGACGTCGGTGAAGGCCTCTTCCTTCATCAGCGGCAGCAGGGTGTCCCTGGTGATGCCGGCGTTCGCCACGACGACCTCGACGGGCCCGTGCTCGGCCTCCGCCTTGGAGAAAGCGACATCCACGTCTTCTGAGCTGGTGACGTCGCACCGCACGCCGAAGAGCCCCTCGGGGGGCTCTCCCGAGCGGTAGGTGACGGCGACGGCGTCGCCGGCCGCGGCCAGCTCACGGGCGATCGAGAGGCCGATGCCGCGGTTTCCACCGGTTACGAGTACTGAACGAGCCATGGCAACGACGCTATCGCGTACTCACAGGTAAACCCTTATCCGCGCCGTACAAGATCACAGGGCTAGGATCGTGGACATGCGCCAGATCGATCCCGACTTTCTCGCCCTGCCGCTGCGGCGGCTGGCGGACGCGGCCCTGGAACGTGCCCGTGAGCTGGGCGCCGAGCACGCCGACTTCCGGCTCGAACGGGTGCGCGGCGAGACGCTGAGCCTCTTCGACGCGCGCCTCGAAGGCTCCATGGACGCCGACGACCTGGGGTACTGCGTGCGGGTCATCCGCGGCGGCACCTGGGGTTTCGCGGCGGGCATCGAGCTGACGCCCGAGGCCGCCGCGGCGGTCGCCGAGCAGGCCGTCGAGGTGGCCAAGATCGCCGCCGCGGTGAACCGCGAGCCCGTGGAGCTGGCCCCCGAGCCGGTCCACGCGGGCGTCACCTGGGTGTCGTCCTACGACGTCGACCCCTTCACCGTGGCCATGAAGGACAAGTCCGGCCTGCTGGGCGACTGGTCCGCCGGCCTGCTGAAGGATCCCAGGGTCGACCACGTCTCCGCCTCGCTCATGCAGGTCAAGGAGCAGAAGTTCTACGCTGACACCGCCGGCACCGAGGCCACCCAGCAGCGGGTCAGGGTCCACCCGGTGCTCACGGTGATGCGGGCCGCCGACGGGCGCTTCGACGACATGCGCACGCTCGCCCCTCCCGTGGGCCGGGGCTATGAGTACCTCACCGGCACCGGCTGGGACTTCCCCGCCGAGCTCGCCACCCTGCCCGAGCTGCTGGAGGAGAAGCTCAAGGCGCCCTCCGTCCAGCCGGGCACCTACGACCTGGTCATCCACCCCTCCAACCTGTGGCTGACCATCCACGAGTCGATCGGGCACGCCACCGAGCTCGACCGCGCGCTCGGCTACGAGGCGGCCTACGCCGGCACGAGCTTCGCCACCTTCGACAAGCTCGGCACCCTGGAGTACGGCTCGCCGATCATGAACGTCACCGGTGACCGCACGGCCGAGCACGGCCTGGCCTCGGTGGGCTACGACGACGAGGGCGTGGCGACGCGGCAGTTCGACATCGTGCGCGGCGGGCGGCTGGTGGGCTACCAGCTCGACCGCCGCATGGCGCTGCTGAAGGGCCTCGGCGCCTCCAACGGGTGCGCGTTCGCCGACTCCCCCGGGCACGTCGCGATCCAGCGCATGGCCAACGTCTCGCTTCAGCCCGCGATCGACGGCCCCTCGACCGACGGGCTCATCTCCGGCGTCGAGCGCGGCCTGTACGTCATGGGCGACAAGAGCTGGTCCATCGACATGCAGAGATACAACTTCCAGTTCACCGGCCAGAGGTTCTACCGCATCGAGAACGGGCGGCTGACCGGGCAGGTGCGCGACGTCGCCTACCAGGCGACCACCACCGACTTCTGGCGGTCCATGGATGCGGTCGGCGGCCCGCAGACGTACGTGCTCGGCGGCGCGTTCAACTGCGGCAAGGGCCAGCCGGGCCAGGTCGCGCCGGTGAGCCATGGCGCCCCCTCCGCGCTGTTCCGCGGAGTCAAGATCCTCAACACTGTTCAGGAGGGCGGAAAGTGACTCCTCAGGAGACCGTCGAGCGTGCCCTTGCCCTCAGCAAGGCGGACGACTGCGTCGTGATCGTCGACGAGGGGTCCACGGCGAACCTCCGTTTCGCCGGCAACACCTTGACCACCAACGGCGTGGCGCGCTCGTCCCAGCTCACCGTCATCTCGATCACCGGCCGCGGCGTCGGGGTCGTCTCGCGCTCGGCCGTACGTCCCGAGCAGCTCGCCGACGTCGTCACGGCGGCCGACCTGGCCTCGCACGAGGCCCCGCCCGCCGAGGACGCCCGGCCGCTGGTCGCGGCGTCCCAGTCGCCCGACTGGGACCGTCCGGCCGAGTCCACCTCGATCGGCGTGTTCGGCGAGTTCGCCCCGGCGCTCGGCGAGGCGTTCGGCGTGGCCGAGACCGCCAACCGCAAGCTGTACGGCTTCGCCGAGCACATCCTCACCTCGACGTTCCTCGGCTCCTCCACCGGGCTCCGGCTCCGGCACGACCAGCCCACGGGCCGGCTGGAGCTCAACGCCAAGTCGCCCGACATGAGCCGCTCCGCCTGGACCGGCGTGGCCACCAGGGACTTCACCGACGTCGACGTCGCCTCCCTCGGCGACACGCTCGCACGCCGTCTCGACTGGGCCAAGCGCCGCGTCGCCCTGCCCGCGGGCCGCTACGAGACGCTGATCCCGCCCACGGCGGTGGCCGACCTGATGATCTACCTCTACTGGTCGGCGGGGGCCAGGGACGCCGCCGACGGCCGCACCGTCTTCTCCAAGCCGGGCGGCGGCACCCGGGTGGGCGAGTCGCTGTCGGCCTCCCCCGTCCGGCTCCGCAGCGACCCGGCCGCCGCGGGCATCGAGGCCGCGCCCTTCGTGATCACCCACGCGGGCAGCCGCGAGCGCTCGGTCTTCGACAACGGGCTGCCGCTGTCGGCGACCGACTGGGTGCGCGACGGCTCGCTGGCCGCGCTGCTCCAGACCCGCTACTCGGCCGAGCTGACCGGTCTCGCGGCGACCCCGCAGATCGACAACCTGATCATGTCGGGTCCCGAGGACGGGCGCTCGCTCGACGAGATGGTCGCCTCGACCGAGCGCGGCCTGCTGCTCACCTGCCTGTGGTACATCCGCGAGGTCGACCCCCAGTCGCTGCTGCTGACCGGCCTGACCCGTGACGGGGTCTACCTGGTCGAGAACGGCGAGGTGGTGGGCGAGGTCAACAACTTCCGGTTCAACGAGAGCCCGGTCGACTTGATGGGCCGGCTCACCGAGATCGGCCGGGAGGGCCAGACGCTGCCCCGCGAGTGGAACGACTACTTCACCCGCACGATCATGCCGGCCGTCCGCGTGCCCGACTTCAACATGTCGACGGTCAGCCAGGCCAACTGAGGCGGTCCCCACCGGTGCCGGGAGGCTCTCCTCCCGGCACCGGTCCCAGGAGACTCACGCGGAGGCTCTGGGAGCCGCCCAACGGGTCACGAGTCCTCCAGGCGGAAACCGACCTTCATGCCCACCTGGTAGTGCCCGATCTCGCCGTCCTGGATGTGGCCCCGGACCTCGGTGACCTCGAACCAGTCGAGGTGCCGCAGCGTCTCGGCGGCACGCCGTATCCCGTTGCGGATCGCGTGGTCCATGCTCTCCGACGACGTGCCGACGATCTCGGTCACGCGGTATGTACGATCGCTCATCCAACTCTCCTCACCGTCGGCCTTGATCGTATGACGGCTCCGGCTCCCACGGCCGCCGTCGGAGCCCACTGGCCGAAGGTCTACCGTGGAGTCTGTGAAGGTATGGCATGGCCGTACGGTCGTACATCAGGTCACCGACGCGAGGCCCTCGCTCACGGCCGACATCGGCCGCCGGGAGAAGCGCTATTTCATCCAGATGGGCATCCGCACCCTGTGCCTCATCCTTGCCGTCGTGCTCAACGTACCCTGGCCGATCAGAGCGCTGTTCGTCGCCGGGGCGATCTTTTTGCCCTACGTTGCCGTCATCGGGGCCAACGAGCCGACTCGTGGCGCGAGCTCGGGCATTGACGGGGAACTACCTAACCAAACCGAGATACCAAGGCACCGTCGCGAGATCGGGTCGTGACAAAGTCTTGACGCACCCCATGGGTTGTAGGTGTACGCTTTAGACAAGCGCTCTGGTCCCCCGTCGGAGCGCTACTGCCGGCGTTCCGGGCCCCCGTCGGAACGCCGATGAAGCGACGCCGGGTGGTTTGCCCCCGTAACCACCCGGCGTCGCCCATTTCCGCGTTTAAACGCCCCCAATTCCGAAATTCGGATGACTCAATGGTCACCCAGCGTCTCCGCCGTGGCCTGGCCCCAGTTGCGCGCCAGCGTCGACAGGCGCTCCAGCGCCTCCGGTGACGCGGTGCCCGCGCCCTGCGCGAGACCGAGCAGGTACGCCGTCAGCGGCGCCGCCGGCCGGGCCACCCCGTGGGCGACGTCCCTGGTCAGGTCGAGAACCGCGTCGCGATCCACTTTCCCGGGGTCGACGCCCAGCTCCTTGCAGACCAGCGCCGTCCACTCGACCAGCACGTTCATGAGATCCCTTTCGTCCTAATCATTGGCGAGCGACAAGCTCGTTCAGCGTTTGTCGGTCACGCCCGGAAATCGCTTCCGGGCGTCACGCACATCGTCGAACGTGTCGCAATCGAACCACGGAACGCGGCCGTCACCCACCGCCACGCTCAGCCGCGCCGGGTCGAGGGGGCCGAGCAGCCCGAACAGGGACCTCCCCTCGTACGCCGCCAGCGCGCGGGCGAGCGCATCGGTGCGCCAGACGCCGGTGAGCCACTGCTCACGCCCGCCGTCGTCCACCAGCACCGCCCCCGGCCGGCGGCCCGCGGCCCCCAGAAGCGCCTTGACGTGTCCTGTCAGGAGGAACGGGAGATCGGCCGCCAGGAGCGCCACCCACGGCGAGGAGACCCGCGCCAGCCCCGTACGGAGGGCGGGGACCGGGCCTCCCCCGGGCGGGTCCTCCCGGACGAACTCGGCGCCCGCCAGGCCGGGACGTTCAGGCCCCACCACGACGAGCCGTACGGCGTCCGGCACCGCGGCCGCGACCCGCTCGATCAGCGTCAGGCCGCCCACGCTCACGCCGGGCTTGTCTTCTCCCCCGAGCCTGCGCGCGCCGCCTCCGGCCAGCACCACCGCGTCGTACGGGCCCTGTGGGGCCGCGTCGTCGTACGGGCCCGGCGGGGCCGCCTGGTCGTACGGGCCGTGCGGGGCCGGGTGCTCCACGGGGGGCATCTCAGCCGCCGATGGCCGACATGGGGCGCGCCGGCTGCAGGAAGGCCGGGTCGTCGATGCCGTGGCCGGCCCGCTTGCCGCGCACGGCGGCGATCCACCGCGCGGCGAGCTCGTCGTCGGAGGCGCCCGAGCGCATGGCGCCGCGCAGGTCGGACTCCTCGGTGGCGAACAGGCAGTTGCGGATCTGGCCGTCGGCGGTCAGCCGTACCCGGTCGCAGGCCCCGCAGAACGGGCGGGTCACCGAGCCGATGACCCCGACCCGCGCGGGACCGCCGTCCACCAGGAAGATCTCGGCGGGGGCGCTGCCCCGCTCCTCGGGAGCCTCGGGGGTGAGGCCGAACTCCGGGGTGAGCGCGGCGAGGATCTCGTCGGCGGTGACCATGTCCTCCCGGCGCCAGCCGTGCTGCGCGTCCAGCGGCATCTGCTCGATGAACCGCAGCTCGTAGCCCTTCTCCAGGCAGTAACGCAGCAGCTCGGGGGCCTCGTGGTCGTTGACGCCCCGCATGAGGACCACGTTGACCTTGACCGGGCGCAGCCCCGCCGCGTCAGCGGCGGCGAGTCCCGCGAGGACGTCGGCGAGCCGGTCGCGGTGCGCGAGCCGTACGAAGACCTCACGGTCGAGGGTGTCCAGTGAGATGTTGACCCGGTCGAGGCCCGCCGCGGCGAGGGGCGCGGCGAGACGGGCCAGGCCGATGCCGTTGGAGGTGATCGACACGTGGGGCCGGGGCCGCAGCGCCGCCGTGCGCGCGACGATCTCGACGAGCTCCCGGCGCAGCAGGGGCTCGCCGCCGGTGTAGCGGACCTCGCCGATGCCGAGCCGCTGGACGCCGATCGCCACCAGGCGGCAGATCTCGTCGGCGGTGAGCAGGTCGGGCTTGGGCAGCCAGTCGAGACCCTCCGGGGGCATGCAGTAGGAGCAGCGAAGGTTGCACTTGTCGGTCAGCGAGACCCGCAGGTCGGTCGCCACTCGCCCGAAGGAGTCAACGAGCACCGGGGGGCCTCCTGTCGTGCGCGCGGATGTAACCGGTCAGACCGCCAGCCTACGGCGAACCGCGAAACCCCCTTCACGTTAGGCCTCACCGGCGCCTTCCGGGTCATCCCCCACGATCTTCTGGGGTCCTCTAGGGTCCCCCGCTCCCTTTCTCGGAAGCGGGGGTCTTCATCCCTCGGCGCAGGGACCCTTGACGTCCACGGCGTGACGCCGTCACCCCTTGATGCAGATGATCTGGCGCAGGTGGGCGACGACCTCCACCAGGTCGGTCTGGGCGGCCATGACCGACTCGATGTCCTTGTACGCGCCCGGGATCTCGTCCAGCACCCCGGCGTCCTTACGGCACTCGACTCCGCTGGTCTGCGCCTCAAGGTCGCTCACGGTGAAGGTCTTCTTCGCCTTGTTCCTGCTCATCTTCCGGCCGGCCCCGTGCGAGGCCGAGTTGAAGGCCTTGGCGTTGCCGAGACCTTTGACGATGTACGTGCCCGTCGCCATCGACCCCGGAATGATCCCCAGCTCCCCCTGCCCCGCCCGGATGGCCCCCTTACGGGTGACCAGGAGCTTCTGCCCTTCGTAGGTTCTCCTCCGAGACGTAGTTGTGGTGGTACAACATCGCTCCAGGCATGAGGTTCCGCCTCAGCTGGAGGGCAGTGCCGGCGGCTACGAGCGGAAGGGTGGGAAGCCGTCCAAGCGATCTTCGAGGCCCGGCGCGGCAAGCAAGTCGGTTCGCAGGGGGTCATCGGCGACCTTCCTGCCGATCACCGTGAACACACGTACCTGCTGACCGGCACCCTGCGCTGTGGCCGGCCGAAGGAGGACGGCACCCTCTGCATGTCGAGGCTACGGGTGTCCCAGCATCGCGACTGCCCCACCACGTCTATGTGTGCCGCTCGAAGGCCGAGGGTGGTTGCGGCAGGCTCGCGCGACGCGGCGACATGGTCGACCTGTTCATCTCCGAAGCGCTGTTGGCCAAGCTCGAAGAGCGTACGGCAACCGCCTCTGAAGTCGGGCCATGGCCCGGCAGTAGCGATTTGGAGGATGCCGAGGGACAGCTAAGAGAACCGCAGGCGGCCTGGCATGGCAAGAAGATCAGCAACTCCCTGTTCTTCGAGGAGGCCGGGCGGCTTGAGGCCGAGATAATCCGCCTGAACAGAGAACGCCAGCAACACCAGGCGGCGGCGCAGAGAGCTAAGACGGACATCACCGATATCCGGCGACGGTGGTACTCGGATACCAACGATGACCGATTGGACATGTCTCAGAAGCGCGGCTACGTGCGTGAGGCGTTTCACGCGATCATCGTTCACCCTGTCGGTAGCGGTAACGGAAGCCGGGGCAAGTTCGATCCGGACAAGCTTGAACCGATCTGGCGCGAAGGCTGAGCTGAGACGTCTAAGACGTCTCTCACTGCGACGGGAGCTGTTCCCCTTCCCGAGGGGTCACAGCCCCCGTACCTTTCGGGCGAATATCGGGACGTCTACGGACGCCGTTGGACGCCCTCGGACTTCTGCGGACGTCTTCGGGAGGTCAAGCCTGTACGAGTATGCCCTGGCCTATCCGGAACCGTCAGTGCTACTTATTAGGTTTAGTACCTGGAGACACATAAAGTGACCTCCGGCAAATCGCGAGTCTCGGCCATAGGGTGGCACTAGGGAGCAATCCGCCACGAATACCTAACAACCTCAATCCCCCCAGAAACCTCCAAACCCGCAAGGAAGTGACTCGCAGGAAGCCTCGTCGTAGTGGTGTACCGGCACGCTATGCGGGGCTTCTCCGGATCGGCCTGCTTCCTTGGGTGACTCTTTCCCGCCGAGAGAAGGGAGGTTTATTGGAGCATCAGCCGAGCGCCATAGCACGCGAATGGGGTAAGAAGAAAGCCGCCGAAAACCCCCGGTGGTCTGACGCGAATTGGCATCGGATCGGTCGTCCGTCAGGGGATCAACGCCGAGTGAAATAGCCGCCTGCTCCAAGCCTTCACGGTCCGGGCCCCAGCGCTCGATCAGGTGGAGCGCCTGCTCCTGCTGACGGTCGGTCTCTACGCTGTCGGCTACCGTCTTGGAGGCCATGGCCGCTGTGCCGCGAGTGGCGCGCTTCTGCTCCTCGGTAGGTTCAGGACGGTTCCCGCTGTCGGGGACATGAAAGACCATTATCACCCCCATGCTTGTATTTGATCTGAAATCAAACCGTTCGCCCGGCGGCGTCGTCGTAGACGTTCCAGCGATGCGAGAGCGTTTCAACGAGCATGAGACCTCGCCCGCCTTCGGCGAACATGTCCCCGCGAACGCGCGGGGCTGTAGCGCTTCCGGCGTCCACCACGTCAACGTGTATGAGGTCGTAGCAATCAGCAATGGCGAGCGTCACCCTTCCGCCGTCTCGCGAGTCGGAATGAACCACAGCGTTCGTGACGACTTCGGAAACCAGTAGGGTCACGTCATCCAAAGCCGGATGATCCTCGCCGAGTTTCTGCCTCACGTAAGCGCGTGCTTGTGAGACTGACTGGGTAGAACCGACCAGATCGGTAACGCCTAGCAGGCTTCCCATCCTCATGCGCTTGCCTTTTCGTGTCGCCGGAAATGGTCCATGCGTCTTGGAGACTTCGCCCTATCAGATTGGCGACAGCGGGCTACGATCGGTAGTGGAATCGGCGTACAACCCCACCACACTTCCTGTGCGGTGGTCGGTATGGTGTCCGTAATACCCCCTAATTGGACGGTAGGTGAGCCATTGTCTGCCAGCAGGGAGATAGACCCCCACGAGTCCCCTCGCGCCCTGTTTGCCTTCGAACTGCGGAAACACCGAACTGACGCCAAGCTCACGCAGAAGCAACTAGCGAAACGCGTCGGGTTCAGTGAATCCATGGTGGGCATGGTGGAAGCTGGCAGACGGCCCCCATCCGAGCGCTTCGCGCAGCTTTGCGATCAAGCCTTGGGGCTCGACGGTGCAATGATGCGCCTCTACGTCGCCACCACCTGGAACAAGGCACCTGAGTACTTCAGGCCCTGGCTCGAAGAAGAGGAAGACGCCACATCGCTACACACGTGGGAACCGACGCTCATACCCGGCCTGCTCCAGACCGAGTCATACGCCCGCGAGATGTTCGCCACGTCTCCCGGCATCACCAGGGAAGACGTAGAGGAACGCCTAGCAGGTCGCATGCAACGGCGAGCCATCCTTAATCGGGAGAAGCCGCCCATGATCAGCGCTGTCATGGATGAGGCCGTGATCCATCGGAGCATCGGGGAGCCAGAGGTGATGCAGGAACAACTACGGTTCCTGCTCGAAATGGCCCAGCACCCCAAGGTGACCTTGCAAATCGTGCCCTACACGGCACAGGCGCACTGCGGCTTGATAGGCGGGTTCATCATCGCCGAACGGAACGGATCACCGTATGCCGCCTACGCTGAGGCACAACCGCATGGCCGCACGCTCGATGATCGTCAGGTGATCGCTGAGATGGCACTCCGGTATGACGCGATCAGAGCCGAAGCTCTACCGTTCAAACAGTCGGTCAAGCTCATACAGGAAGTGGTGAACCGAACGTGACTGCTGACCTTCGGGACGCACAGTGGCGCAAGAGCACCTTTAGCGGCGACACGGGCAACTGTGTGGAGGTCGCATCGAACCTGCCCGGCATCTTCGCGGTCAGGGACAGCAAGAACCCAACAGGACCGGCCCTGGTGGTTGAACCCGGCGCGTGGTTGGCCTTCGTAAGGGGTGTCAAGGCCGGGGCATTGGGCGCATAAGTGCTGGACTGGGGCCCCCGCTCAGGCGGGGGCTCTCTCGCGTCCGATCCCCTTAGCAGCTCAACGAGACGGCATGGATAGACGCTCGGTGGGCTCTAGCCACCCGCAGGGCGGCGGCCCGACTTCGCGTGTCCATTCCCAGCGACGTGCACCGTTGCCCCATCTCCAACGGCAACAGACGGCGTTGACGCCGACCGAGGGCCATCGAACGATCAGGCAGCGGGGCGAGCAGACGGGTGGTCACACCGAGGTGAAGCCGCGCGGGAGCGTTGAATAATGAGTGGGATATCAGCGAGGACTTGGGCAAAGTAGATCTCGATCAAAAAGGAGATCCACCATGCCGAACCAGATCGCACCTAACCTTCTGTCGTGGGCCAGCGAAATAGATCCGGGCACGATCGAGCAGGCGGCACGTACCGCCCGCCTGCGTTTCGTTTCGGGTCATGTCGCGCTCATGCCGGACGCGCATATCGGCATTGGCGCGACAGTCGGATCCGTAATTCCTACCGAGGGTGCGATCATTCCGGCCGCCGTGGGTGTGGACATCGGGTGCGGCATGGTCGCGACCGAGACCACGCTTACCGCTGCTGACCTGCCTGACACCCTGGCCGCATTGATGCCCATGGTGGAGCACCGCATCCCGGCCGGCGTCGGCAAGGGCCACGCCGACCCGTCCATGGACCGAGCCCTCAGCGAACTGGGACTCCCCCACACCGACCTGAACCCCAAGCAGGCGAAGAAGGTATCCGAGCAGTTCGGCACCCTGGGCTCCGGCAACCACTTCGTCGAGGTCTGCCTCGACGAACGTGACCGGGTCTGGACCGTGCTGCACTCCGGTTCACGAGGCATCGGCAACCAACTCGCCACGATGCACATCGTGGACGCCAAGAAGCTCATGAAGAAGCAGGCCATCGGCCTGGAAGACCCCGACCTGGCCTACCTGATCCAGAGCACACCGGAGTTCACCGCCTACATCGAGGACATGCTGTGGGCCCAGCGCTACGCCATGGCCTCACGCGCCCGCATGGACAAGGTCCTGATCAACGCCCTGTTCCGCGTCGTCGGCAAGGGCCAGCGCGTCCGCACGATCAACTCGCACCACAACTTCACCCAGCAGGAGACGCACAACGGCAAGGAGCTGTGGATCACCCGCAAGGGAGCCATCAAAGCCGACACCGGCGACGAGGGCGTCATCCCCGGCTCGATGGGCACCCAGTCCTACATCGTCCGCGGACTTGGGAACCCCGACTCCTACAACTCCTGCTCCCACGGCGCCGGCCGCCGCATGTCCCGCAGCCGAGCCAAGCGAGAGCTATCAGCCAAGTCACTCACCGAAGCGATGCACGGCCGAACCTGGAACGCAGACCGCGCCGCCGCCTTGGTGGACGAGCACCCCGAAGCGTACAAGTCCATCGACCAGGTGATGCAAGACCAGAAGGACCTCGTCGAGATCCAGCACACCCTGCACCAGATCTTCAACTACAAAGGCTGAAGCCTAGACACGCGCCCCGCCGCCCACACCAGGCGACGGGGCACCCTCTCCGAGAGTCAAATGAACGACACCCTCGTTAGGAGAGCGGTAGCCGTATGGTTGGCGCACCTGGTGTGAGCTGTGCGAACACTCCACACGGCTCGCACGGCTTGAAAGATCATCCCGTGCATGTCCCGCGTCCGCCGGGGCCGGCGCCACGTCGTCTGGTGGTAAGGCTCGACACGATGCCACGGGAGTCCCATATGGTCGCGTTGCGGACCATCATCGTCCTACCGGTCCTGCTCAGGTTCAACGTCCACGCTGTTGACCGGCCGAGGCCAGATACCGCCGTGCTCGTCGATTATCCATGGGGAGGCTTCCGAGCGGGGGCGTAGGTACTTCTGCAGTTCGGGGTACTGCTCCAGTACGTAGGCTTCCACCGCGTCGAGTACATTCCTCGACTACCTGCGGCACCGCCCGCCCGGGCCGGCTGACCCGCCCCGCGAGCGTGGCCGCCGGGACCGCACCCCCGGCTGCCACACCTTTCACCGGCAAACGCGTCACGAGACGCGTTCGAGCATGTCCGCCCTGATCTGGGGACCCGTGAGCGCCTTGGAATAGACGCGCACGTCGTCGAGCGTGACCGGAATGTAGAGGTCGTCTGTGAACCCGTCCGATCCGAGCTGGAAGTCGCCAGGGGCGTACAGGATGGCCCGCGACGTCTCCAGGGACCGCTGCACGGCGCCGTTGACGTACACCGTCAGGGCGTAGCGGTCGGCCCGGTAATCGAACGTCACGGCGAGGTGGGTCCACTGGTCGACCGGCGGAGGCGGGAGAGTCACGGAGAGGGGTGTCCCGTCGGCCATCGTCAGGAGCACCTGGTAGTCCCTCGGCCCCCATGTCTTGACGGAGTAGCTCGGGTAGGGGGAGCCCGACGCCTTCTTCGCGACGATGTACCGCGGCCGGTCGTACGGTTCGACGGCCCTCGGCCGCATCCACATCTCCAGGGTGAGCCCGCTCGTCACCCGCAGGCTCGGTGGGTCGGGGACGACCATCCGCCTGCCGGTCCTCGGGAAGTCCAGGGCGGAGCCGTGCTTCCCCTCGGTCCAGGTGGCCCTGTCGACGGTGCCGTGGTTGCCCTTGCCGGAAGCGTCCCGGGCCAGGGTGCCGCTCCCCTCGTCGAGCGCGTAGGCGGCCAGGAGGGATCCGGTGGGCCGGTCGACGGGTCCCACGTCCGCGGCCGCCTCCTGCGACGGGGGGCCGTTCGTGAGGATGTCCCGGGCCAGGACGCGGTAGTAGTACCTGCCCGCCGGCTCGATGCCGGTGTCGGCGTACTTCGGCGTGGTGACGGTGGCGAGCAGCGTCTCGGCGGTGGGCTCGAAGCCGGCCGTCGACGAGCGGTGGACCTCGTACCCCGTGACCCCGAAGTCGTCGGTCGCCGCGGTCCACGACAGGTCGGCACGGGCCTTCCCACCGGCCGCGGTGAAGGCGCCCACCGCCGAGGGCGGATCGTCTGGAAGGGCCGCGGTGACGGGGGTCTCCATGTCGGCGCGGACCCGTGCCTCGTCGATGGCGGTACCGTAGACGCGCACCTCATCGATCACGCCGTCGAAGTCGGCCGAGGTGTCGTAGGCGCCGCCGATCGTGCGCTGGCCGTCGAACGACGGCAGCGGCACGGTCGCCTCCTGCACGGCGACCTGCGTCCCGTTCAGGTAGATGCGGAGCGCCGTCCCGTCATGGGTAACCGCCACATGGCTCCATGAGCCCTCCGGCACCTCGAATCCGTGCTCGTCCCCCGAGATGCCCGCGCATCCTTCGACCCCGCAGTAGACTGCGTACAGGGTTCGCCAGCGGTAGCCCACCACGAAGAAGCCGTTCGAGGAGTCCCAGGACTGCAGCTCCAGGAGGTTGCCGTCGGCGTCGGACGCCGGCTTGATCCAAGCCTCGAAGGTGAGGGCTCCAAGGGCTGCCCAAGCAGGGGTGGGGGGAATCGCCACCTTGCTCTCGACGTAGTCCTCTCCCGCGAAGGACAATGCCTTCCCGTGCTTTCCCGCCGTCCACGACGTTGCCACCGCCGTGCCAGGTTTGCCGCCCATGGAGTCGCCCACCGCCGTACCCCTGCTCTCCTCCATGCCGTACGCGGCGATGGGGACGGGATCGGTGAGGAGCGAGGCGGCCGACGCGGGGCCGACCGGCACAGCGGCCGTCGCGCTGAGAGCCATCGCCACCGCCACGGCGGCGGACGCCAGGAATCGAGGTAAACGGGGCATCGAACCTCCGTATCAGGGCCCCCGAGCCATGTGATGATCCACGTTAACGCGGACGAGCCGGTCTGGCGATCAATTAATTGCCCTCGCGGAGTTCGAGGTCGCCGACCGCTGTCTTGCCTCGTACGCGGCCCGAGAGCTGACCTTTATCTGTGTTTTCGAGCTCGAAGCTCTTCTCTCTGGAGAAGGTCCATTCATCAAGTCACGCGTCCATGATGGGGCACCTGACTCGACGATGCTGCGTTCGTACGGCCGGATGATCTATTGGGCGAAGTGCTAAGCGGGCCGTGCAACTCTGCCCGGACGTATACGTTACTCATTTGACTGTTCGCGCTGCTGTCAGGATCTGGCAGCGCGTCTTCCTATGTGGGTGCGCCGCCAACCGCTTCATGGCTCTATAACGCTTGAGCAGGGTTGTGATTTTGTCGTAGTCGCGTGCGCCGTTCAACTCGTCGAGCAGATCATCAGGGCATAACTCGTAGAGGTCGCCCCACCAGCGGCGCACCTTGTTGTCCCAGATCCGGTAGCCGCCGGGAACGGAACTCGGTGAAATCGAAACCACCCTCACCGACCACCCGGCCATCACCTCCGCCGCGGTCACCCTCCGCGAGGACACCCCCGGCGTCCAGCGGCTGATCGCCTACGTCGTCACCGCCGCCGGCGGCACCCCGCCCACACCGGACGAGCTCAAGGCCCACACCGCCCGCACCCTCCCCCCGTACATGATCCCCGCCGCCTACGTCACGCTCCCCGCGCTCCCCCTGACCCCCAACGGCAAGACCGACCGCAAGGCCCTCCCCGCCCCGGACACCGGCGGGCACACCACCCACACCCCGCCCGCCACCCCCACCGAGCACCTCATCGCCGGCATCTGGCAGGACGTCCTCGGCGCCGCCGACCCCGGCGTCCACGACGACTTCTTCGACCTCGGCGGCCACTCGCTCCTCGCCTTCAAGGTGATCACCCGCCTGCGCCGCGCCGGCTGTCCGGCGACGTTGCAGCAGGTCATGGCGCATCCCACCATCCACGAACTGGCGCGGGCGCTCAGCGAAGCCGTGCCCGAGCAGAGCGGGCTGATCGCCGAGGTACGGCCGGGGACTCCGGCGGCCACAGAGCGGCCCAACCTCTTCTGCATCCATCCCGGGGGCGGCCAGATCCACTCCTACCAGACGCTGGCCGACGAGTTGCGCGGGGAGTTCCGCGTCCTCGGGGTGCAGGCCGCCGGCCTGGCCGACGGCGAGGCGCCGCTCGAAGACATCCGTTCCATGGCCGAGCGCTACTGGAAGGAGATCGCGAACCTGCAGCCTGAGGGCCCGTACCGGCTCCTCGGCTGGTCGGCCGGTGCGGTGATCCTGCACGAGATGGCCCTCATGCGCCCCGACGACGTCGGCTCGGCGTTCCTGCTGGAGCCCGCCGTCACCGGGCCGCATCGGAGCGAACGCTTCAACGAGCTGGCGGAGATCTTCGGGCGGGCCGAGTCGCTGTGGCGGCGCGGGCAGACCGAGACCGGCCAGGCGCGGGAACGGACGCGACGGGCGCTGAAGCTCCTGGCCGGTCCGATGAACATCGACGAGGACGCGGTCGACCTCGACGAATGGCTGCCGTACAACGTCCTTCGCGCGGAATCGCGCGCGCTGGCCGACTATCGCGCCGCCACCTCCGGGGCCCAGGCCACGCTCGTCGTGAGCGACGAGATCCACCGACCGGGACAGGAACTGGACCCCTCCGGGGACCGAGAGCGGTACGTGGCCCACTGGAAGCGGCTCTACCCCCGCGGGCTGCGGATCATCGATCTCGACGGCGGCCATCACGACATGATCAAGGCCAGGGAATCGGTGTCGGCGATAGCCTCGGCGCTCGGCACCGGCCGGCGGCCGGAAACGCCCACGAATTCGAGGACATAACTATCCAGTAATGGCCGGCTCCGGATCGCGGAATAATCAATACATCGAAACCCCCGATCCGGACAGCAATAGCAGGTATCAAGAAAGGCCAGTGGCTGGAATGTCCCCAAGCTGTATCACCGAGAAGCGACCGAAGCCGTATGCGGTGCTCAGCAGCACTCCATCGGATTCACACACCTGGAATCTGTTGTACGTCCAGCTGCTGATGGAAGAGAACGGCTGGACGGTCACCAACCTCGGTGCCTGTGCGCCCGTCGCGATGCTCCTGGACGAATCGCTGCGCCGTGTACCCGACATGATCGTGATCAGCACGGTGAACGGTCACGGCGCCCAGGAGGCCCGGCAGGTGATCGCGGCGTTGCGCGCCGAGCCCTCCCTGTCCCGGGTGCCGGTCGCCCTCGGCGGCAAGCTCTGCGTCAGCGAGGACCGGGAACAGGCCGTCGTGGGCGAGCTGGCCGCCGCCGGCTACGACGCGGTGCTGGTCGGCGACGCCGCCGTGCCGGCGTTCCGGTCCCTGCTGGCCGAGGCGGCGGGCACGCCGGGACAGCACGCGAGGCGGCGGGCATGACGCCGGAGACGGCGCCCGCCGGGACGTTCCACGAGTTCATGGAGCGCGCCCGGCGGACGGGGACGCTGGTGGTCCAGCCGCGCATGGGATTCGGCACCGTCGAGCGGATGCGCGCCGGGCTGGTCGCCACGAAGAACGCGGACGCCGCCACCGTGGGGACCGTCACACTCGACAGCTACACCCGCGTCGGCGACTTCGCCGCGGCCGAGCGCGCGCTGCGCGCGGGTGACGAGCTCAACGGCTATCCGATCGTGACGCTGGGCCCGCAGGTCACCAGGGGCATGCTCGACGGCGTCCGCGACGGCGGTTTCCCTGTGCAGGTGCGCCACGGCTCCGCGTCGCCCGGCCCGATCTTCGGCGCCCTCATGGCGGCCGGGCTGGACGCCACCGAGGGGGGACCGATCTCGTACTGCCTGCCCTACAGCAGGACGCCCGTCAACCGGTCGGTCCACGCCTGGCGGGAGGCCGTCAGGCGGTTCGCCGCCCTGGCGGAGACGGGCGCCGTGCCGCACCTGGAGAGCTTCGGCGGGTGCATGCTCGGGCAGTTGTGCCCGCCCTCGCTGCTGGTCGCGATCAGCGTCCTGGAAGGCATGTTCTTCGCCCAGCAGGGCATTTCGAGCATCTCCTTGAGCTACGCCCAGCAGACGCACCCCGGCCAGGACGAGGAGGCCGTCCGGGCACTGCATGACATCGCGGCCGACCTGCTGCCGTCGATCTCCTGGCACGTAGTGATCTACGCCTACATGGGACGCTACCCCGCGACGCACCAGGGAGCGCTGAGCCTGCTGGCGGCCGCCGCACGGCTGGCGAAACGCAGCGGGGCGGCCCGCCTGATCGTGAAGACCGCCTCGGAGGCCAGCCGGATACCGTCCATCGCCGACAACGTGACGGCCTTGCGGGTCGCCGCGCGGGCCGGGCGGGCGGCCGAACGCGACCTCAGCCCGCCCGCGACGACCGGCATCGAGGAAGAGGCACGTTCGATCATCGAGCGGGTGCTCGACCTGCACGCCGATCTCGGCAGGGCGCTCACGTCCGCCTTCGCCCTGGGGTACCTGGACGTCCCGTACTGCCTGCACCCGGACAACGCCGGACGTACCCGCAGTTACATCACCGACGACGGCCGCCTGCAGTGGGCGGCGACCGGCGCGCTGCCGATCACGAGCGCGGGCGGCCGGCCGAAGGCGGGCGGGCTGACCTCCACGGAACTGCTGCACGCCCTGTCCTATGTCAGGGACCGCTACGACACCGGCGCTTTCGCCCACCACTAAGGGAGGTTCGACCATGACCACACAGCAGGACTTTCGCCCCATGACCACGCCCGCGTCGCGCGCCACGGGGCTGATGGCGGATGAGGTGCCCACGCCCCGGGAACATCTGACGTCGCCGAAGACCCAGGCGGTGCTCAAGATCCAGCAGGCGCTGGTGGCGGGGGCGCGCGAGCTCCTGTCATCGGAGGGCGCCGTCGAGCTGTTCCAGCCGCTCATCGGCCCCGTGACCGATCCGGGCGCACGCGGCGCCAAGCAGGTGGACGTGGACTACTACGGCCACCAGTACAAGCTGATGGCCAGCGCCATCCTCTACAAACAGACCTCCCTGGTCGCGTTCGACAAGGTGTTCTTCATCGCGCCGAACGTACGTCTGGAACCGCTGGAGACCAGCTCCACCCACCGGCACCTGGCGGAGTTCCACCAGATCGACGTCGAGTTCGCCGGCGCGTCACGCGACGACGCGATCGCCCTGGCCGAGCGGGTGGTACGCCAGGCGGTGCGCAAGGCGCTGGCCACCCAGCAGGACGCGCTGCGGCTGGTCGGCCGGGACACCGCGAAGCTGTCGGCGCTCGTCGAGCAGCCGTTCGAGGTGCTGACCCACACCGAGGTCCTCGACCGGCTCGGCCAGCCGCACGATCCGGGCACGGAGATCGGCTGGGAGGCCGAGGAGCTCATCTCCGGCCGCGCCGAGGCGCCGTTCTTCGTCGTCGACTACCCGAAGGGCTCGCGCGGGTTCTACGACAAGGAGGATCCCGCGCGGCCGTCCACGCTGATGAGCTTCGACCTGATCGCGCCCGAGTACTGCGGGGAGATCTGCAGCGGCGGCGAACGCGAGTCCGAGTACGCCAAGATCGTCACCCGCATGCGGGAGACCGGCGAGAACCCCGCGAAGTACGGCTGGTACCTGGACGTCGTGCGGCAGGGCATCCCGGGCAGCGCCGGCTTCGGCATCGGCCTGGAGCGGCTGACCCGCTGGGTGGCCGGGCTGGACTCGGTCTGGCAGGCGAGCGCCTACCCGAAGCTTCCCGGGGTGGTGTCCCCGTGAGCGCACTGCGAGCGCCGGGATTCCCGGAGCAGGACGTACGGCGGCGGGCGCGCGAGGGCGGCGCGGCGGTGTTCCCGGCCATGGACCAGTACGGCGTGACGGTCTTCGGCGCGGCCGCCACCGTGCCACAGGACGAGATCGACGCGTACCGCCTGGTACCGCCGGTGTCCATGCCGCGGCGGCTGGAGAAGCTGATCGAGCTGGGCAGGGAGCCCCTGTACGCGGACGTGTCGCTGGACTCGTCGTTCGGCGGGTTCGACGCGCCGCTCCCGCTCTTCCTCACCGCCTTGGGGTCGACGCGGGTGGCGGCCGCCGGGTGCGACCTGGCCCGGCAGGCCGGCAGGCTCGGCCTGCCGATGGTGATCGGGGAGAACGTGGCCCCGGTCAGCGGATTCCGTTCCGCCGGGAAGCACCGCGCCCTGCTGGAGCGGATCAGCGCCTACGCCGAGGCGGCGAGCGGGGCGGCCACCGGAGGAGTGGTCGTCCAGCAGAGCACCGAGGACGCCAACGCCGAGGTCTGGAACCACGTCTACACCGAACCCTCGGTGCGGGAGCTGATGGACTCGGGACGGCTGGCCTTCGAGCTGAAGGTCGGCCAGGGCGCCAAGCCGGGGCTGGGCGGCCTGACCATGGTCGACGAGGAGACCTCGCGGCGGCTCAGCGGCCAGTACGCCATGGAACGGCTCCAGACCGGCGGGCCGGTGCTGCGCTGCAGCAGCCCGGGCACGTTCACCGACGAGATCCTGCGCCAGCAGGTCCATCTGATGCGGAACAACTATCCGCGGGCGCGGTGCTGGGTCAAGCTGCCACCGGCCCGCGACGTGGCCGAGGCCGCGGCCGTGGCGTGGCGGGCGGGCGCGGACGCGGTCACGGTCGACGGCGCCGAGGGGGGCACAGGGTGGGCGCCAGGCGCCTTCCTTGATCACGTGGGCCTGCCGTTGCATGAATGCCTGCGGCGGCTCGGCCCTCCCATGGGCACGCTGCTCGCCAGCGGCCGCGTGTACGACGGCGCACGCGCGGTCAAGGTCCTGGCACTGGGCGCCCGGGCGGTCGGTTTCGGACGGGCGGCGCTGGTCGCCGTCGACGAGGACCCCGAGCAGGGGCTGATCCGGTTCGTGGAGTCCCTCGCCCTGGAGATGCGGCTCCTGATCAGCGCCCTTGGCAAGTACGCCGCCTGCGAGCCGGGCCCGGAGGACCTGTGGAGCCCGCAGGAGTCCCGCGGCACGGCGAGCCATGACGCGCCCAGTGGGGCCGGCGAGTCACCGATCCGCCCTGACAAGCGAGAGGTCTTCGCGTGATATACGCCAACGCTTATGACGCCGTCATGGATGACGTGTTCGTCGCCCTGCCCTACCTGTCGCGGCGCGCCGACGTCTACCTGAAGATCGAGGGGTTCAACCCGGCCGGCTCGATCAAGCTGAAGACCGCCATCGGGCTCATCGAGGACGCGGAGCGCGGTGGCAGCGTGTCGGTGGGTGTCCCGGTGATCGAGTCGTCGTCGGGGAACCTCGGCATCGCGCTGAGCTCCATCTGCGCGGCCAAGGGATACCCGTTCACCTGCGTGGTGGATCCGAACACCTCGGAGTCGGCCATCGCGCACATGCGGGCGCTGGGCGCCGAGGTCGTGACCGTGCGGGAGACCGACGCCAACGGCGGTTACCTGCACTCGCGCATCGCCTACGTCCGCGAGCGGCTCCGGCGGCAGCCCGAGATGGTGTGGCTCAACCAGTACGCCAACCCCGCCAACGCGGCGGCGCACTACGAGCGGACGGCCACGAACCTGCTCGCCGGGCTGCGGCACATCGACTACCTGTTCGTGGGAACCGGCTCGACGGGAACCTTCGTCGGCTGCGCCTCCTACCTGCGCGAGCACTCGCCGCACACCCGGATCATCGCGGTGGACTCGGTGGGATCGGTGACGTTCGGCGCCGAGGCGGGGCGCCGCTGGATCCCCGGGCTCGGTGCCAGCCGCCGTCCCGAGCTGTGCCGGCCGGAACTGGCCGACGAGGTCGTCCACGTGCCGGAGGAGGACGCGATCCGGGAGTGCCGCCGCGTCGCGCGCAACACCGGGCTGCTGGTCGGGGGCTCGACCGGATCGGTGCTCGCGGCGATCGCGGGACGCGAAGACCGATTCCGCGACCGGCCGCGCGTCGCGGCCATCTCGCCCGACCTCGGTGACCGCTACCTGAAGACCGTGTACGACGACGACTGGGTGAACGACCGGTTCGGCTGTGTCCCCACCGCCAGGGCCCTCGGCCTCGTCGGTGCTCCGGAGGCAGGGTGAGCGGACCGCGCGAAGCGGTGAACCCCTGCCGGTCGGGGCGATCCGGGAAACGATCACCATCAGGTTCGATGTGATCGTTTCCCGGATCGCCACCGGGCGGCAGGGGTTCACGGATCGCCCCCGGACGGAGGGGCCACGGATCCCCAGGGACTACGGTTCAGAGCTCCGCCGGGTCGATGAGCCTCTTCGCGATGGCCACCGCGCCCAGCTGAAAACGGCTGCGTGTCCCGAGGCGTTCGGCCAGCCGGTCCGACAGCCGGCGCACGGTGCGCAGGGACACCTCCATCCGGCGGGCGGCCGAGGCGTCGGTGTGCCCCTGCGCCCACAGTTTCAGGATGTGGACCTCCTGCGACGACAGGTCGCCGCCGCGACGCGGCCGGCAGTCTCCCAGGGGCTCGGCCTCCGCCCACAGCTTCGAGAACAGCGTGACGAACGAGTCGACGACCACATCGCAGCCGACGGTGAGCGCTCCGGCCATCCCGGTGAGGTTGCTGACCGAGACCACCGCGTGGCGCCGGTCGAATATCCGCACCCTGGCGGGCAACGTGGGCAGGGTGCGCACGTCCGCGCCCGCCCCGATCTCCCGTCGCAGGTGGGCCATCGTGGGTTTGTCGTTGCGCACGCTGTCAAGGACGATCGAGCGCGACAGGACGCCACGGGCCAGGATGTCCTCGTCGATCGTTCGGGCGCTGTCGAGAGCCGGCGTGTGGCCGGCGAGCCGGAGCGACAGGTACTCCTCCCGGCAGTCGTCGGCCAGCCGGGCCGTACGGGCCCGCACCGCCGCGCCGCCGATGATCCACTCGACTCCGGCGGCGTCCTGGGCGCTCCGCTGGCCGCACGACGCCAGCAGGCGCGCGACCGTCAGCCGGCTGTCCTCCACCTGCTGCTGGTGTCGTGCCAGCTCGGCCTGCTGCCGGGCCAGCAGCGCCGCCAGGCCGACCTCCGGCTCGATCGCCGTCCAGCCGTCGTATCCCGCCTCGCGCGTGATCAGCTCCAACCGGGCCAGGTGCTCAAGGGCGAACTGGACGGTCACCTCGCTGAGCGCCATGAGCTCGGCGAGCTTCTCCGTGCTCGCGTTGGGATTCTCCACGACGGTCTGGTAGACCGATTCCGCGGTCGTGTCGAGCTCGAAACCCTGTCGCCGATCGTGCGACCACCCGTTGAACCGCTCGGGGGTCGACCGGCGTACCGACAGTTCAGGCAGCGCGACCATTCTTGACGCCTTTCTCTGGCTCCGCATCGGTAAGAGCACTCTCAGCGGAGATGTCGATCGCCGGCGCGACCCGGCGCATCTGTGACCACTCGGGCCGCAGCCCGGGCACGACGATGGCGACCAGGTAGAGGCCGCCGACGATCAGCAAGGCGCCGTTCAGCCCCGACACCGCGAGAACGGCCGCGGCGAACGGGCCGCCGAAGGGGATACCGGCCCAGGCAAGCGCGCTGGTGAGCGTACGGACCCGCCCGAGCAGCCGCCCGGGGATCCGCTCGTAGCTCACGGCGCCGATGATCGGGTTGACGAATCCGGAGCCGAGTCCGCCGACGGCGAAGACCGCCAGCACGGCCCACAGCGGGATGCTCAGGGCCATCGCCACGAAGCGGGGGATCCCGCCGATCACGAATCCGACCATGTAGACGATGTGGCGGGGCAGCCGGTCGGCGAGCGTGGCGGCGAGGAGGGCGGCCAGGATGGACGTGCCCGCGAAGACGCTGACCACCAGGCCCACCGTTTCGGCTCCGTACCCCGACTCCAGCGCCCACACCGGGAGCAGGACCGCCATGAAGGCCTGGTCGAGCAGGTTGGTCGCGACCAGCATCCCGGCGATGGAGCGCAGCAGGCGGTCCTGGCGGAGGAACGCGGCGCCCTGGCGCAGCCGGGCGAGGTACCCCTCCGCCTCGGTCGTCGTGAGCGCGGCGGGATCGGGCGCCGGATCGGCGAGCGTGGCGGTGGTTACCACGGCCGCCAGGCCGAACAGGGCCGCCGAGAGCCAGAGCGACTGGGCGCCGCCGAACGTGGCCACAAGGACGCCGGCGGCGGCGGGCCCCGCCACCGTGGCGGTGCGTTCGATCGCGGCGATGAGCCCGGTGCCGCGTTCGATCGGCGCCCGGGCCGCCCGGGTGACCGTCGACGCCTTCAGCGCGATCGTCCACCGCGAGAAGGCCTACGCGTACGGCGTCGAGATGGCCAAGAAGCTCAAGGACCTCATCCCCCGGCAG
>NZ_JBEZFH010000087.1:0-27844 GCF_040649355.1 Sphaerisporangium sp. NPDC049002
GTGCTCCCGACGGCCCGCCCGCTGCCGCTCCGCAGTGGGGTCAACGGCAAACGGGATGGGCGCAGCAAGGCACAATTGGCTCCACATACATGGCTGATCACCACGCGGTTGTCGTCGAGCTTGTCCTCGACGACCCCGCTCACCGTGATCACGGCGCCGTCGTCGTTGTCGGGGACGACCACCATGGACGAGAACCGGACGCCGTAGTCGACCAGCGCCCCGGGGTCCCCGGCCCAGTCGGTGACGAACCGGCCGGCCTCGGCCATCGTGAACATGCCGTGCGCGATCACGTCGGGCAGGCCGACGGCCTTGGCGTACCGCTCGTTCCAGTGGATCGGGTTGAAGTCGCCGGAGGCTCCGGCGTACATCACCAGGTTGACGCGGTGGACGGGGTAGTCGACGGCCGGGATCTGGTGGCCGACCTCGACCTCGTCGTACTTCACGGTCGCGGTCATCGGTTACGCCGCCCCTCCGCGCTCGATGATGGTGTTGTAGGTCCTGCAGACGGGCTCGCCGTCGACGGTCGAGACCTCGCTCGTGACCGTCAGGAGCTCGTTGCGGCCGACGCTGCGGATCTCGCTGATCGTCGAGACGCAGTGCAGCTCGTCGCCGGCGTAGATCGGGCGGTCGTACTCGAACCGCTGCTCACCGTGGACGACCATGGCGAAGTCGAGGCCGAGCTCGGGGTCGGCGAGCGCCTCACCGGCGCCCGAGAGGCTGAACACGATGGGAAAGGTCGGCGGGGCGACGACGTCGGGGTGACCCGCTGCCCTGGCGGCCTCGGGATCGCGGTATATCGGGTTGTGGTCGCCGATCGCGGCCGCGAACTCCCTGATCTTGACGCGGCCCACCTCGTAGGAGGTGGACGCCGGATAGGTTCGTCCGACGAAATCACGGTTCAAAGCCATCGTGCCGGTGCCCTTTCGGAACGCAGAGCTGCGGAGCCCCGACGGTAACAGGACGATGTCCGGCCGTCGTCGATGGATCGATGATCCGGGCCGTACGGCTCGCGCCCCCGCCGGTTGGGAGAACACTAGCCCGCCCCGCTTCCGAACCCGTGCGGGCCGGTCGTCGCCCATCCTTGGAGGACATGACCGGTTTCCGGACGCGACAAACCGGCGCTCTCTAGGGAGAACGCCGGTCGCGCGAAAATGCCGAAGTGCTGCTGAAGGCGCCCCGGTGCTCGGGGACCACCATGCCCTGGCGCGCGAAGGCCCGCCCGATCGGGTCGGTGCGGCCCGCGATGGCGCTTAGCGCGTCTCGCGGTGAGGACGGTGGCACTTGCAGTTGGGGCAGTACTTCTTCAGCTCAAGCCTGTCCGGGTCGTTACGCCGGTTCTTCCGCGTGATGTAGTTGCGGTGCTTGCACTCCTGGCAGGCCAGCGTGATCTTCGGCCTAACGTCGGTGGCAGCCACGTGGGAGTGCCTTTCTACGTTTGGGACACATGGACAACCCGAACCTGGTCTCCCTTTACAGGGGGACCCGGCAGGGTAGTAGCGGAGGCCGGACTTGAACCGGCGACACAGCGATTATGAGCCGCTTGCTCTGCCTGACTGAGCTACTCCGCCTCAGGGCCGGCAACTCGTCCGGCCTCGAAAGGATACCTGACCTGTACGACGATCGCGCACGCGGATTCGCGTGCCCGATCTGGGCTAGGTGCTCCAAGTATGCCTGATCGCTGGGCCCCTACACTTCCCCTATTTACAGGCGGACTGGTGAGCACGGTCGGATACCCACAAGCGAAAAGCCCCACCCCGGAATCCGGGAGAGGGCATTTACGCTGTCGAGCCCCTTTACGGAATCGAACCGTAGACCTTCTCCTTACCATGGAGACGCTCTGCCGACTGAGCTAAAGGGGCCGGTCTCGCTCGCGTTTCGCGTTACCGCGCCGCGCTGCGGACAGGTGTAACCATACACGGACCCCGCGACCGATGCGAATCAGAACGCCCATCCGTGGACTCTCCAGAGACGCGCCCGGTCACGGGCCTGTGGACCTACCGGAGAGCCTCCTGCCGACGACGCGGTGCACGCCTGCCGAACGGCACGGTGATCACCTCGCACAGATCGGCGAGGTCCACGAAGCGGCGCAGCTCGTCGACGGAGAAGCAGTCGGCGACGAGCTCCCCGTGCCGCCTGAGCCGGAGAACCTGGTGATCGCCGCACGTCGCGGCTGTGATCTCGTAGCCGTCCGGCCCCACCCAGCGCGTCTCCATAGCGGCACAGAGTATGCCCAATCAACATCCGTTTCTCGAAATAACACGGATCGCTATGGCACCACGGGCCTCACCTGTGCCTTCGCACCGCGGCCACGTACCTGCGTACCACGGCCACGCGCTCCGCGACCGGCGTACCGCCGAATCCCAAGGCCATCGCCTAAGTCAGTTCCAAGAAAGCCCTAAGTGCCCCCGAGCACGCTGGGCGAAGACAGGTACACGACTCCGGCAAGGAAGCATCATGCCTCACAGGACCGACACTCCCGACACGCTGGGATTCCGCATCACCCACCGCGCCATGCGAGGCGACACCCGCCGCCTGGCCGCCGTGACCACCGAGATCGCCGCCGCGCGGCAGTCATGCGACCGGGTCAGGGCCACCGCGATCTCCACGTTCATCACCAAGCTGTGCGATGGCATCCACCACCACCACGCGATGGAGGACAAGGTCCTCTGGCCGGTGCTGGAGCGCTCCGCGGGTGCCGCCGTCGACCTCTCCGACCTGTCCGACGACCACTCCCAGCTCGACCCCCTGCTGGACGAGCTTCGCGCGTCCGCCGCCGCGTTCCTGATCGACCGCACGCCGGCCGGGCGGCTCGCGACCCTGCTCGGAACCCTCGCCGACCTCCTCGACGAGCACATCGAGGAGGAGGAGCGGACCATCTTCCCGATCATCGAGAAGTACGTCTCGGTGTCCGACTGGCTCACCGTCGAGACCGCGGTGCGCAAGGGCGGGGACGCCGCCTTCGACCTGCCGCGCATCGCCCAGTACGCCAGGCCGGAAGAGCTCGCGCAGCTCAAGAAGATCGCGGGCCCGGTGCTGTCGGTGATGCTGGCGCTCACCCGGAGGCCGCACCGCCGCCGCCAGCGCCTGATCTTCGGACCCCTCGCCACCGTCTGATCACGCGCGGACCCCTCGCCACCGTCTGATCACGCGCCCCTGAGCGAGGTCAGTCTCCGGGCGGCGCCGTCCGGCCCGTACGTGCCGAGGCCCGCCGCGCGCGTTCGGCCCAGTGCGGGGAGCCGACCTGCTCGGCGACCCGGACCGCCTGCGCGTAGTGCCCGGCCGAGGCGCCGGCACGGCCCAGGAGCGTGGCCAGGTCGCCCAACATGTGGGCGACCGGCCCGAGCGTGACCGACCCGCAGTGGAGCCCGCCCAGCTCCCCGGCCCACGGCCGCAGATCCTCATAGCACTCCTCGGCGACCGCCGTGTCGCCGAGGGCGACGGCGTTCTCCGCGCGCAGGCTCATCCGGAACAGCCAGTAGAAGTCCCTCGGCACGTCCCAGCGGGGCTGCCAGACCTCGCGGGCCTCGTCGAGCCGGTCGTCGGCGACCAGAGCCCTGGTCAGCATCTCGGACACCTCCCCGGGCAGGTGCGCGTGCGACTCCCGCAGCTCGGCGACGGAGTCCCGCGCGTCGCCCCGGGCGAGCCGTATGACGAACCGTCCGGCGACGCCGAGAAGCAGCGCGTTGACGCCGCCGGAGTCGTACATCCGGCGGACGACGGCCTCGTACGACCGCTCCGCCTCGTCGAACTCGCCCCTGATCAGCAGCACGATCGCGTCGAAGAACGCCAGGACGGCCAGCGCGAGGCCGAGCTGGCCGCTGGTGGAGTACTCCACCGCGCGGTCGGCGTGACGCCGTGCGGTCGCGAGGTCGTTGCGGCCGAGTGCCACCATGAACAGGGCGTGGTGACCTTGCATCTGGTAGCCGAGCAGCCCGTGGCGGGCGCCCGTCTCGACCAGCTCACGGCCCAGTTCCTCCAGCTCCGCGCGGCGTTGCGGATGCAGCACCGTGAAGTAGCGGGCGTTGAGCGCGACGCACAGCAGCTCGGGGTCACCGACGTGCCGGGCGATCTTGACCGCCTCCGCCGACGCCGCCTCGGTGCGGGCGGCGTCGTGTCCTTCGAGCTCGAAGGTGAGGGCCGCCAGCAGCCGACACCGCGTCGTCTCACCGGCCTGCAGGACGGCCTCCTCGATCACCGCGACCATGTCGTGGTCGGCGCGGCGGTCGAGCTGGATGGTGTACGTCACCGGCGCGTCGTACGCCGTGAGGGCGCGCGCCACCGCCTCGGGGTCTTCGCCCCGGCGGGCCACGGCCAGCGCCTCCGCCCTGCTCTCCAGCGCTCCCACCACGTTCCCGGCGTGCGCCCGCGCGGAGATGAGCCGGCACAGCAGGTCCAGGCGCAGGTGATCGTCGTCGAGCGGCAGGTCGAGCGCCTCCTGGAGGAGCCGCGCCGCCTCGTCGTGGGCGTGGAGGCCGGCCGCCCGCCGCGCCGCCGCGGCGGCGTACCGCGCGGCCTCGCGAGCCGTACGGCTGGTCGCGGCGGCCAGCGCGTGGTGCCCGAGCCCCGCGACGTCGTCCGGGCGTACGTGCTCCAGCGCGTCCAGCACGCGCCCGTGGAGCCGGGCACGGCGGATCCTCGCGGTGTCCTCGTACAGCGTCTCGCGGACCAGGACGTGCGTGAAGCGGACCTGGCCGGGACTCGGCTCTGCCAGCAGTCCGGTGAGCACCCCCGCCTCCAGCCCGGCCAGCACGGTGTCCTCGTCGCCGTGCATGGCGATCAGCACGTCGACGTCGACGTCCCTTCCGATGATCGCCGCGTCGCGCAACGTGGTCTGCGCGGTGGCCGGCAGCCTCGCGATACGGCGGCGGATCAGGTCCCGGACGCCGGGCGGGAGGGCGTGCGCGGCGGCGGGCCCGTCGGTGGCCACCAGCCGGGCGGTCTCGCAGACGAACAGCGGGTTGCCCCCCGTCCGCTCGGTGACGGTGCGCACGGTGGCGGCGTCGACCCTGACCCCGGAACGATCAAGGAGCAGGCGGGCCACCTCCTCCTCGGTGAGCCCCGGCAGGTCCAGATGCGCGGCGGTGCGCGCGGCGAGGGCCGCGCGCGTGGCGGCGAGGTCGGCCTCGGCCTCGGCGGGCCGGTAGGTCGCCACGACCAGCACCGGCGTCGAGGGGACCGCGAGGTACCTCAGCAGGTGCAGCGTCTCGCTGTCGGCCCGGTGGGCGTCCTCGATGACCACCAGCGCCGGGGCGACCGCCGCGACGCTCGCGAGGTACTCGCCGAGGGCCCGTGCCAGCAGGAACTGCTGGGTGGACGCCCCGTCGTCGGTCAGCAGCGGCGCCAGCCGTACCGCGAGGTCCCCGGGGGGAGGGTGCTCGGCGGTGAGGCGGCGCAGGACCTCGCTCCACGCCCACGCGGGAGGGGCGCCGCCGCCCGTCTCCGGGCAGCGGCCGAACGCGACCAGGCCGCCCTTCCGCTCCATGCGGGCCGCCAGTGCCTCGACCAGCGTGGTCTTCCCGGAGCCCGCCTCACCGGCGACCCAGACCATCTGGAAACCCGCCGGCGCCCGTGCGATCTCCTCCAGCCTGGCCAGCTCACCGGCGCGCCCGATCATGGGGACGGCCTGTGCCCGGGGGGTCGCCGGCCCCTCGGGGGCGAGCTCGGCGGGCCGTACCGGAGGCGTCGGGACGACCTGCTGGAACTCCAGCGAGGCGGCCTGGGCCAGGACGTCGGCTTCCAGCGCGCGCAGCGCCGGGCCGGGGTCGACTCCCAGCTCGGCCGCGAGGGTCTCCCTGACCCTGCGGAGCACGGCCAGCGCCTCCCCCTGCCTGCCCGAACGGTAGTAGGCGAGGGCGAGCAGCCGGACGGCGTTCTCCCGCAGCGGGTGCGCCCGTACATGGCTTTCGAGGTCGAGGACGGCCTCGGCCTGGCGCCCCAGCCCGAGGTGCGCCTCCGCGCGGTACTCGACGGCCATCAGGTGGAGCTCCTCAAGCCGCGCCGCCTCGGCCGCGGCCCATTCCTCGTCGGCGAACTCGCCGAAGGGCCGTCCCTGCCACAGGCCGAGCGCCTCGTCGATCAGCGTGGAGGCCTCGCCGTACGCGCCTGCGGCGAGGCGGGTGGCTCCGGCGTCGAGCAGGCGGGAGAACCGCCAGGCGTCCACATCGTCGGAATCCAGGTGCAGGAGGTAGCCGGGCACGGCGCTGACCAGCACGGACGGCGGGGTCCTCGGACGCCGCCCGGGTTCGAGGACGCGGCGCAGGTTGGAGACGTAGACCTGCAGGGCGGCCAGCGCCTTGGGAGGCGGATGCCCCTGCCAGAGATCCTCGATGAACCGGTCGGTGGACACCACCCGGCCCCCCTCGCAGACGAGCCGCGCCACCACCGCGCGCTGCCTCGCCGTACCGAGGTAGACCGCGCGGCCGTCGACGCTCGCGTGGAGGGGACCGAGAACCCGTAGCCGAACCATGACACAAGGATTATGACCTGAGATAACCCGTAAAAGGGTACGTCCGAGTCAGCCGCCTCGGAACGAGGGACGGCTCACGTCGGCGTTCCTACTCCAGGGCGTTGAACCGGGCGAGCATCTGGCCCAGCAGCCGCACGTCATCGCGCGGCCAGGTGCCGAGCAGCGCGTAGAAGCGCTGCTGCCGCGCCGAGCGCGCGCGGTCGAGCCGCTGGCGCCCCTCTTCCGTGAGATCGAGCAGGTGGGCGCGGCCGTCCAGCGGGTCGGGCTGGCGCCCGATGAGCCGCAGCTCCTCCAGCACCTTCAGCTGGCGGCTGATCGTCGCCTTGCCGACGCCGAAGTAGGCGGCGAGCTCGCTGGAACGGGCCGGAGCGGCCTCCCCGATGCGCACGAGGATCCCGTACGCCCCCGGCTCCAGCTCCGGGTGCACCGCGCGCCCCATCTCGGCGGACAGCGCGCGGGAACGCCGGAAGAGGACACCGAGCTGGTGCTCGACCGCGCAGTAGGCTTCGTACTCCTCGACGGGGACCGTCTCTTCGGATGCCGCCGTCCGTGTCTCGGGCATCGTGCCGCCTCCTCCTCCCTTCAGTGTGGAACTCGTCCGATGATCAGGGCTGACACCCCTCGGCGTAGCCTAGAACGATCAGGCCTGAGCCGAGGGTTCCCCCTGCACCGCCTGGATGTCCAGCTCCACCTTCAGGGTCGCCCCGATGAGCGAGATCCCCGCCTGCACCACCTGGTTGTAGTTCATGGCGAAGTCCTCGCGGCGCAGCTCCGTGACCGCCCGGAAGGCGGCGCGCAGGCCGCCCCACGGGTCGGGGCTCGTGCCGAGGTAGGCCAGGTCCAGGTCCACCGCGCGGGTGATCCCGCTCAGCGTCAGGACGCCGTGCACCGTCCACCGGTCGGGGCCCGAGGCCGACAGCCCGGTGCTCCGGTACGAGATCACCGGATGCGGCCCCACGTCGAGGAAGTCCGCCGAGCGCAGGTGGTCGTCGCGCGTCTTGTTGCCGGTGTCGATCGACGTCGCGTCGATCTCGGCGACGACGGCCGACGCCTCGGCCGTCGCGCCGATGTCGACGCGCCCGGCGAACTCCGAGAACCGCCCCTGCACGCTCGACAGCCCCAGGTGCTGCGCGGTCGCGGCGACCTTCGAGTGGGCCGGGTCGATGGTCCACACGCCGGGCGGCGGCAGCTCGGCACCGCCCTGCCGGGCGAGCACCAGCACGCCCAGCTCGGCGCTGCCGGAGGCCGTCGCGATCGCCGTGGACGCGATGGGGGCGTACCCGACCGCGGTGACCACGACGGTGTAGACGCCCGGGTTCAGGGGCTCGGTCAGGACCGTGCCGTCGGCGGCCGCGTCGGTCCGTACGACCTGGTGGCCGGACATGTCGGTCACCGTGACGACGGCGTGCGGCACCGCCCAGCCGTCCTTCGTGCGCACGACGGCGCGCAGGCCGTACCTCCCCGCGAGCGTGCTGCTCATTCGGGGTGCCCCAGCCACAGGTCGTACGCGTCGTCGCCCTGGCCCGCCAGGTTGAGCGCGCTCGCCACGGGCGGGTACCCGGTGGCGATGACGGTGTACTGGCCGCCCGTCAGGTCGGCGAAGGCGTACTCGCCATCCTCGCCCGTGGTGGCGGAGCCGACGACGTTGCCGGCCGCGTCGAGCAGCGTGACGCGGGCGTCGGCCAGCGGGCCGCCGTCCTTGACGCGCACGGTGCCCCTGACGCGGACGCCGGGCAGCAGCTCGACGTCCTGCCTGGTCTGGCCGGTCCCGACCTCGACCGGCACCGCGGCCGGACGGTGTCCCGCCGCGCTGACGGCCAGGGTGTAGCTCCCCGCGACGACGCCCGCGAAGCCGTAGACGCCGTCCGCGGCGGTCACGCCCGTGGTCACGACCTCGCCGCGCACGTCCGTCACGATGACCATCGCCTGGACGACCGGCCTGCCCTCCGGGTCGCGCACGGTGCCGGCGAGCTTGCCGGAGCCGGCGAGCACGAGATCGAAGTCCAGCGGCTGGTCACCGACCGCCAGGGTCGCCACCTGCGGGTCGTGCTCGCCGGCGGAGGCGATCAGGACGTACGTGCCGCTGCTCGGCGTCCACAGGCTGTACCCGCCGTCCTCCTGAGTGACCGCTCGGCCGAGTTGGTGGCCGCGCACGTCGATCAGGGTGAGGGTGGCCTGGGGCACCGGCGAGCCGTCGGTGCCCCGGATGAACCCGCGGATCCCGGTGCCGCCCTCCGGCCGGGGAGCGCCCGCCGAGGCGTACACCGTCTGCTGGACCGGCGCGTCGCCGAATGGCTGGACCGGGACCTGCGAGGACGCCTGGGTGCCGGTGAACCCGTTGGACGCGGCCGGGGCCTCGGCGCCCACGGACACGAGCTCCTGGGCGTCCCGCTGGGCGTGGCGGCCGGGGCCGCCGTTGCGCGCCGGCTCGTGCTCGTCCGCGCCCGTGCGCATCTGCTCCGCGCTGGCCGTGCGAAGAGGGATCTCCTTGATGAACAGGATGGCGAGCAGTGCCAGCAGCGCGCTCGGCGCCGCGTACAGGAACACGTCGCCGACGCCGTGGCCGTACGCGCTCGTGACGACCTGCCTGACGGGACCGGGCAGGTCCGACAGGCGGGGAATCGAGCCGTTGCTCAGGTCGCTGTGGACGCCGATCTTGGCCAGGCCCTCCTCCAGGTACTGGATGACCCGGTGGCCCAGCACGGCGCCGAGCGCGCCGACGCCGATCGCGCCGCCGAGCGTGCGGAAGAACGCGACGACCGAGCTGGCCGCTCCGAGCTCCTCCGGCCTGACCTGGTTCTGGACGGACAACACGAGGTTCTGCATGGTCAGGCCCACGCCGACGCCCATGGCGAACATGTAGACCGCCAGGAGCCAGTAGGCGGTGTCGAACCGCATCGAGCCCATGAGCCCGAACCCGGCGGTGAGGAGCACCCCGCCGAGGACGAGGAAGATCTTCCAGCGTCCGGTGCGGGTGATGATCTGGCCGGCGACGGTCGAAGAGACCGCCAGGCCGAGGATCATCGGCAGGGTCATGACACCCGCCATGGTGGGCGTCTCACCACGGGCGAGCTGGAAGTACTGGCTCAGGAACGTCGTCGCGCCGAACATGGCGACACCGACCAGCATGCTGGCTATCACCGCGAGGCTGATCGCGCTGTTGCGGAACAGGCGCAGCGGGACGATCGGCTCACTGGCCCTGGACTCCACGAACAGGAAGATCAGCGCGAGCACCAGCGCGCCGCCCACCATGGCGCCGGTCTGCCACGACAGCCAGTCGTACTTGTGCCCCGCGAACGAGACCCACACCAGCAGCAGGGAGACCGCGGCGCTGATGAGCACGGCGCCGGCCCAGTCGATGTCGGCCTTGCGCTTGTACACCGGGACGTGGAGCGTCTTCTGCAGGACCAGCAGGGCGACGATGGCGAACGGCACGCCGACGTAGAAGCACCACCGCCAGCCGAGCCACGAGGTGTCCACGATGACGCCGCCGATGAGCGGGCCGCCGATGGTCGCGAGGGCGAAGACGGCGCCGAGGTAGCCGGAGTAACGGCCGCGCTCACGGGGCGAGATGATCGCCGCCATGATGACCTGGGCCAGCGCGGTCAGGCCGCCGGCTCCAAGACCCTGGATCACCCGGGCTCCGATGAGCATGCCCGGGTTCTGCGACACGCCCGCGATGGCCGAGCCGACGACGAAGATGATCAGGCCGAGCTGCACCAGGAGCTTCTTGCTCATCAGGTCGGCGAGCTTGCCCCAGATGGGCGTGGAGATCGTGGTGGCCAGCAGGGTCGACGTGATCACCCAGGTGTAGGTGTTCTCGTCCGCGTGCAGGTCGGCGATGATCGTGGGCAGGGCGTTCGACACGACGGTCGACGACAGGATCGCCACGAACATGCCGAGAAGCAGTCCCGACAGCGCCTCCAGGATCTCGCGGTGCGACATCGGCGCGGCGGGTTCGGGTGCGGCCTCCCGCACCCCGGCCGGTACTGCGGTTGCCATCAATGTCCTTTCGATGTCCGCGCGGGCTCAGCCGCGCGGGAGAGGTGCGGGGCGCGAGCCCGGTGTGCGTCGAAGCTCGTACGGAACCGGGCGAGAAGGCCGGCGAGCTCGGTGATCTCCTCGTCGGTCCAGTCGTCGAGCGTGTCCGCGAGGAAGTGGCGAACGTGGGTGAGCAGTTCCTCGGTGACGTGCTCGCCGTCCGGAGCGAGCCGGACGTACCAGGAGCGCCCGTCACGGGGGTTGGGGATGCGCTCGACCCAGCCGCGTTCCTGGAGGTCGGCCACGTGCCGGCTGATCACTGACTGATCGACCTCGAACATCTCGGCCAGCTCGCCCATACGGACCTCGCCACAACGGCTGAGCGCTACGAGCAGGGTGAGACCGGCGCGGGAGCCGGTGAACGGCAGGTCCCGTTTGACCGCCTTCATCACCGCACCCATGTCACTCAGCCGGACAAGCAGCTCGCCGCAGCTGTCCTCCGATGCCATGACCGCCTCCATCTAGTTGCCTTAGGCAAATATATATCATTGCCCAAGGCAACCTTCCAGGCGATATGTCCGATCTTGGGCGCCAAAAAGGCGCCGCTCCCGGCGGGAGCGGCGCCTCGCGAGCGCAGGAGGGGGTTGTCAGGCTCGGGCCGGCCTTCTCCGCGCGGCCGTCACCCTGGTGCGGGGGTCAGTGGTGGGGCCCGCCGCCGTCGCTCGGACGGCGCCACGGGCCGGTGATGGCGAACACGTAGCCGGGCGTCTGGATGTTGGCGAAAAGGATCTTCCCGTCCTGGCTGAAGGTCGGGCCGGTGAACTCGCTGTCGTTGCCGTCGTTGCGGGCCATGGGGTACGCCGTGCCCTTGCCGGTGACGCCGACCAGGTGCTGGACGCCCTCGCCGTCCTCGGCCAGGATCAGCCCGCCGTAGGGGGACACGGTGATGTTGTCGGGCCCGTCGTAGTCGGTGTCCTTGCCGGGGTCCGGGTTCACACCGAAGATCGTCTTGAGGGTGACCGTCTCCGACTTGGGGTCGTAGAACCACACCTGACCGTCGTGCTCGTTGACGCTTCCGTCGTCATCGCGGGCGTAGCTCGCGACGAAGTAGGCTCCGCCGTCACTCCACCAGGCGCCCTCCAGCTTGCGGCTGCTGGTCACCTGGCCGGCCGTGAACTGCTTGCGGACGGAGACCGTCGCGGCCTGCCGGTCGGGGACGTCGATCCACGTGACCTTGTAGCGGGTGCCCGGCCGCGTCGCCTCCGACAGGTCGGCGATGTGCTTGCCGCCCTTGAAGCAGCTCATGGCCTGGAGCGACCCCGCGTTGTCGCCGCCCGCGCTCAGCGCGAGCGCCCGCAGCGCGCCCTTGCGGCCGTGGAAGCGGTGCGGCGGCGTCCAGCGGTAGTACAGCCCGTTCGGGCCGCTCGCGTCCTCGGTCAGGTAGATCGCGCTGGTGTGAGGGTCGACCGCGACGGCCTCGTGCGAGTACCTGCCGAGGAACTTCAGCGGCACCGGGCCGCGGTTGGCGTTCCGGTCGAACGGGTCGACCTCGAAGACGTAGCCGTGGTCCTTCTGGTACGCCCCGCCCGCGCGCTGCTCGGTCTCCTCACAGGTCAGCCAGGTGCCCCACGGGGTGACGCCGCCCGCGCAGTTGTTGTGCGTGCCGGCCACGCTGACGTACTCACGGATCCGGTTGCCGTGCCTGTCGACCTCGATGTTGGTCGTGCCGCCCCGCGCGCCCGGGTCGTAGGTCAGGCCGGGCAGCGCCGGCACGGGGTAGGGCTCTGCGCCGCCGATCTCGTGGTTGTTGACCAGGACGAAGCCGTCGCGACCACGGAAGCAGGCGGTGCCGTCGGCGTCACTCGGGGTGGGCTCGCCGGTCTCCAGCAGCGTCTTGCCGGCCTCAGCGACGATCTTGTAGGAGAAGCCGCGGGGCAGGGCCAGCAGGCCGGCCGGGTCCGCGGCGAGGGCGCCGTAGCCGGCCGCCGCGAGGGTGCCGGCCTCGGCGGCGGCGGGACCGGCGATGGCCCCGGCACTGCCGACGATGGCGATCCCCAGGCCACCCACCGCTCCGGTGCGGAGCAGGTCACGGCGAGACATCTCGGACGTCATGTGAGCACCTTTTCCATTTCCAGGTTCAGCGGGCAGTACTGGACCCAAGTCTCCCCGTATGAACGTTTTATCCAGGAATGCGGACGTTGAAGTGAAGACCCGGCTAACGCAACCCTGCCCCACCCGGCCCGGCGACGCCACGCATGCGGGCATCGCGCGCCGGCCGCCCGGGAGGCCGCCCACCCGTGACCAGCGCCATGCGACAGATCTGCCAACCGGACAGCAATAGTTAGGAAACTTTACACCTTTTACAATTGGGTCAACGAAGGTTACTTACTAGCTTGAAGTACCTATTTGGACAGAAAGGAGCCTTTCCGCGTTATCCGGGCAAACCCCCCACTCGGAGGACCACGTGGCAAACAGCAACCGCCTTCCCCTGACGGCTCCCACCTCGCGCTTCAAAGCGCTCGCCGTCGCCGCCCTGACCTGCGTCACGGTCACATTGGGCGCCATCCCCGCATCCGCCGCCCCGGCCGACCCCGCCCCCGCGCCCCCCGCGAACCCCGCCGACCCGGTCACCCATCCCGAAAGGGACTGGATGGGGTCGCAGGTGGCCAAGCACGAACCCGGGCCAGGCAAGGTGACCATCAGCCCACTCGCCGCCCAGACCCCCGGCCTGGACGTCAGCGGCTGGCAGGGCAACGTCAACTGGGCGTCCGTGGCCGCCAACGGCGCGAGATTCGCCTACGTCAAGGCGACAGAGTCCACCAACTACACCAACCCGTACTTCAGCCAGCAGTACACGGGCTCGTACAACGCGGGGCTCATCCGCGGCGCGTACCACTTCGCCACGCCGAACACCTCCTCCGGCGCGACCCAGGCCGACTACTTCGTCAACCACGGCGGTGGCTGGTCACGTGACGGCAAGACGCTGCCCGGCCTGCTCGACATGGAGTGGAACCCGTACGGCGCGGCCTGCTACGGGCTGTCGGCCTCCGGCATGGTCAACTGGATCCTCTCCTTCAGCAACCAGTACCACGCCAGGACCGGCCGCTGGCCGGTCATCTACACGGCGACAAGCTGGTGGAGCCAGTGCACCGGCAACATCGGCGACTTCTCCTCCACCAACCCGCTGATGCTCGCCAACTACAACGGCTCGCCCGGACCCATGCCGTACAAGTGGGGCTACCAGACCATCTGGCAGTTCGCCGACCACGGCACCTTCCCCGGCGACCAGGACTACTTCAACGGCGACTTCTCACGCATCCAGGCCCTCGCCAACGGCTGATCAGCTCCTGGACCAGGAAACCCCCTGGCCGGTGCACCGAGAAAAAAGGAGATGGCTCGTGCCCCGAGTCCTCATGGCCGCCCTCGCCACCGTGACCGCACTCGCGCTCACAACCGGAACCGCCCACGCCGCCCCCACCACGACGGCGGAACCCGCCGCCGCAGCCCCGAGCAAGGTGTTCGCGGCCACCGACCGCCTCGCCGCCCAGGTCGCCGGAGCCCTGGCTGACCGGGCCGTACGCGACCGCACCGCGTCGGCCACCGCGTCAGGGGCGGCCGACCTGCTGACGCTCGAACGCGACACGAGCCTCGGCAAGGCCGCACGCGCCGCCAACCTGACCGTCCTGGCGGCCAAGGGGTTACCCGCTACCGGCGGGTCGGTGCTCCAGGTACGGCTGGCGAACCCCGACATGCGCGCGGCCCTGGCGCGTGGAGAGGTGCCCCTGGTCGCGGCGGCGCCCACCGACGACGAACCGACGCCGGTCACCGCGTACGACCCGCTCGGCGGAAAGGTCGTCCTCGACCCGGTCAAGGCGCCTCAGCGGCCCGTGCTCGTGGTGGACGTCGACGTGGCCAAGGCGCTGCCCATGGGTCTGAAGCTGGTGCGGGACACCCTGGCCACGCACGGCATCGTGCCCGCGAAACCCGCCGCGAAGACCCTGGCCGGCGGGTACTGGGCGACCAAGGTCAACGCCATCCGGCTGAACGACGACAAGGAGCCCTGGATCAAGGGCGACGCCGAGATCTACAGCATCGTCGGCGGGTTCGGGCTCGACGGAAAACCCGCCGTGAACATCGTCCAGATGCCCTACCTTGACAACGACGGCACCACCTACTACCCCAACCAGCTCCTCGTCCACTTCTCGGCGTACAAGTACAACCTGGCCGACGTCGTGATGATGGAAGACGACGGCGACACCAACTACCAGCAACTCGCCCAGGCCATCGCCACCGCGCTGCTCACGATCGTCGACGGCGGCGCCTACACTCCGCTGGTCAACGCGATCATCTCCGCGATTCCGACCTCGTGGTGGACCGACGACCCGGACTACGTCGACTCCTGGTACACGCTGTCCACCGCCAGCAGCGGCCGCCGGAACGGCGCCGCCGGCAACGGCTGGATGGACGTGGCCCCGTATTGGGTGTCCCAACTCTGACCCGACCGGGCCCTACATCTAACAAACCATCTAAAGAACCGACACTGCGCGGCCCTCGTGTTCTCCAAGACATACCGGCGGGCAGGCGTTCTCCCTGCCGCGCCGAGATGCACGCGGTGATCACATCACGTCTCTCCCGGGAGCTCCCGGGAGAGACACACCGCACCCACCCGCCGCCGCGGGTAGAGATCAGCCCACGCGGCGACGCGACCTCACGCCCATATCCATGGAACATCAACTGAAAGTTCACCCAGTTAAGCGGCCAGATTTCTCACTTGGCCGTGGCACCTGCGCGTTCCGCGAGCGTTCACGACCCCATCACGCCATGGCCGCGAAGGGGTATCGGCCAGCGATCTAGCGTCGCTGGCGTCTGATAGAGCTAGTGGAGCGGAGCCCCCGATGTACCTTCGTCATGTCCTGGTGAGCCTGGCCGTTGTGCCCGCGCTCGCCGTGCCAGTAGCCGCCCACGCGTCAGCGGCGCCTGGTCCTGGTGTACTGCCCCAAAAGACCCACTTCGACCTGCAGGCCCACCGCGGCGGCATCGGCATGACGACCGAGGAGTCGCTGGAGGGGTTCGGCAAGGCGATGCGCCTCGGGGTCAGCACCCTGGAGCTGGACACCCACGTCACCAAGGATGAGAAGGTCGTCGTCAACCACGACCGGCAGATCAGCGCGCAGAAGTGCCGCGACACCGCACCGGTCACAACTGGCGACCCGATGTACCCGTACGTAGGGAAGTACATCAAGGACCTGACCCTGGCGCAGATCAAGACCATGGACTGCGGCTACCAGCAGTTGCCCGGGTTCCCCGAGCAGGAGCAGATCAAGGGCTTCCGGATGGTCGAACTCAAGGACGTCCTGAACCTCGTCAAGAGCTACCACGCCAAGCAGGTCAAGCTCAACATCGAGACCAAGGTTGAGGCCGGCGCGCCCGAGCAGACGGCGCCGCGCGAGCTGTTCGTCCGCCGGGTCTTCGAGGAGATCCGCGCCTCGGGGATCGAGGACCAGGTCACCATCCAGTCCTTCGACTGGGGCGCATTGATGGAAATGCACCGGCTCGCACGAAGGTGGCCGCTGGTGGCATTGACGAATTACGACTTCCTCCAGATCGGCAAGCCCGGTGCCTCCCCGTGGCTCGGCGGGCTCGACGCCGACGACTTCGGCGGCGACTTCGTGAAGGCCGCCGCCGCCATCCCCGGTGTCACAGCGCTGTCTCCGGTGTACGGCTTCCCGCAGAATGGAAAGATCAGCGACGCGGGCTTCCGCTTCTACGTCGATCAGACGATGGTGTCGGCGGCACACGCGCGTGGCCTGAAGGTCATCCCGTGGACCTGCGACGACCTCCCCACCATCGAGGCCCTCATGGACATGGGCATCGACGGCATCATCACGAACTACCCGAACCGCGTCCGGCAGATCATGGCCGACCGCGGAATGCGACTGCCGAAGGCCTACGCACCGCGCTGACCCGACCTCGTCGCGTACCCCCCGCGACGCCGGAGGTGCGAACGAAGCTCGCGGCGAAACCTGCGAATGCTGGACGGGCTGAACATCTGAGTAGGAGCGATACCGCGCCAGGCGCGCGCAGCGGAGGCCGGCGGTCACGATGGCCGCCGGCCTCAATGCCGGCTTCCGCCGCTTCTGGGAGCAGCGTGAATCCGAATGAGGCGTAGGAAAGGTCCCGAGTGGCCGCACTCCCCGTTCGTCGACCGCTTCCGGCGCGGCGGTGTCAGCGCCGGGCGGCGCGGCGGGGGCGTGGCGGGGTGGGGGCGGCGGGTTCCCCGGTCGCGAGGTCGGTGACGATCTGGCAGGTGTCGGCGACCGGGTCCAGACTCTGGGCACGAACGGCCAGTCGTCGCAGCAACTCCCGGAACTCCACACGATCGGCGGGGTCCAGCGGGGACAGGATGTGCTCCTCTGCGTGGTCGAGGCCGACCTGGGTCGCCTCCCACGTCGTACGGCCGCGCTCGGTGGCGACGATGCGCTTGTTGCGCCGGTCGGCGGGGTCGGGGCGGCGCTGGACCAGCCCCGCGTTCTCCAGATCGTCGACGAGGTAGGTCATGACGGTCTTGTCGATGCCGAGCCGCTGGGCAAGGGCGCCCTGGCCGCCCGGCAGCTCCTGGGCGGCGGCGGCGAGCACCTGGTAGCCCCGCGGGCCGCCCGGCAGGTCGCGGAAGACGGCGTTGGCGAACTTGACGTACGCACGGAAGACCACGCCGAGGGTCCAGCCCAGATCGGTGTCGAGGGCGTCCGGCGGCGCTGGCACGGCCGCCGGAACCGGCGCGCGCACGGCGGACGGGGTCTCGGGCATGACCCCAGCATAGCCGATCAGTGCGCAGATAGACCTTCTGTTTGACTATTCTTCCGCCTGACATACTATCTGCTATGCACCTAAACCTTCTTGATCGACACGGCGGGAAGTGACATGGCCGACTACGGGCATGAGCTGCTGTTCGGAACGTTCGTCACCCCACAGGCCGACCAGGCCGACCGGGTCGTGGCCCTCGCCCAGCTCACCGAACAGGTGGGGCTCGACCTGGTCACCGTCCAGGACCACCCCTACCAGGCCCGGTTCCTGGACACCTGGACGCTGCTGTCGGTGATCGCCGCCGGCACGTCGACCCTGCGCGTCTCACCGAACGTGGCCAACCTGCCGTTGCGCCCGCCGGCCGTCCTCGCCCGCAGCGTCGCCACCCTCGACATCCTCACCGGCGGGCGAGTCGAGCTCGGCCTCGGCGCCGGAGCGTTCTGGGACGGCGTCGCCGCGATGGGCGGACGGCGGCTCACCCCGGCGCAGGGCGTCGAGGCCCTGGAGGAGGCCATCCGGATCATCCGGGCGATCTGGTCGGACGACGGTGAGACGGTCCGGGTGGACGGCACGCACTACCGCGTTTGGGGAGCCCACCCCGGGCCCGCGCCCGCCCACGATGTCGGCATCTGGCTGGGTTCGTATAAGAAGCGGATGCTCGGGCTGACCGGACGGCTCGCCGACGGGTGGCTGCCCAGCAGTCCGTACGCGGGGCCTGACGCGCTGCCCGCGATGAACGCGGCGATCGACGAGGCCGCGGTGGCCGCCGGACGTCAGCCGGCGGACGTGCGGCGGCTGTACAACATCGCCGGCTCGTTCACCGACCGCGGCACCGGGTTCCTCAACGGGCCGGCGCACATGTGGGCCGAGCAGCTCGCCGAGCTCACCCTGACGCAGGGCATGAGCGGCTACATCGTGATGGGCGACGACCCGGACGTGATCCGCCGCTTCGCCGCGGAGGTCGCGCCGGCCGTACGGGAACTGGTCGCGACCGAACTCGCCGGGCGCGTGAACCCACCGCCGTCAACCGACCCGCGTCCGTCTACCGGAGCGCAACCGTCTACCGAACCGCGTCCTTCGACCGAACCGCGTCCTTCGACCGAACCGCGGCCGGGCGGCACCACGCCCGCCCGGCCGGCCGTACGGACGTCCGCGCTGGCCGCCGTGCCGACCCCCGACGACGGCACCCGGCTCAGCGATGTGCGGGTCTGGGACGAGACGACCCGCCCGACCGGCCCGGCGCCCGACCCGAGCCGCAGCTACACCGCACACGAGCAGGCCGCGGGCGGGCACCTCATCGAGGTACACGATCATCTACGGGAGGAGCTGCGGAACGTCCGCCGGCTCGTCGACCAGGTCGAGGCCGGCACGATGGACCCCGGGGCCGCGCGATCCCAGATCAACGAGATGACCATGCGGCAGAACAACTGGACGCTCGGCGTCTACTGCCAGTCGTACTGCCGGGTGGTCACCACCCACCACACCCTTGAGGACATCAGCGTCTTCCCGCACCTGCGCCACGCCATGCCCGAGCTCGCGCCGGTCGTCGACCGTCTTGAGCAGGAACACCACGCCATCCATGACGTCCTCGAAGGCGTCGACCGGGCACTGGTCGCCCTGGTGAACGAGCCGGACGGCATGAAGTCCCTCCGCGCCGCGGTGGACCTGCTCACCGACTCACTGCTGTCCCACCTGTCGTACGAGGAGCGAGAGCTCGTCGAGCCCCTCGCCCGCCTCGGCTTCTCCTGACCGCCGTTTCCCCAAACGTGACCCGCGTCTTTGAGAATGCGGTTGTACCGAGCACGAAAGTGGTTGGCAACCGCCGTGTAAGTGGCCTTGAGAAGAATGGCGGACATGACGAACTTCTCCGCATCGCGCCTGCTCGCACCGCTCCGGCACGGTGCCGTCGTCTTCGCGCTCGTCACTGTCGCCGGATGTGGCCTCGCCGGCGGTGGGACCAAGGGAGACGAAGCCGCTGCTCCCGCGCAGGTGACCACCAGCGTGACCGATGAGGGCACCGCCGGGGCCGTCAGCACCCCCGTCCAGAGCCAGAGCACGGCCGTTCAGAGCGAAAGCACGCCCGCCCAGACCGAGACCGGCGAGAACGTCCAGGCGGCGGCCGTCGAACCCGGTGGCGTCCTGGTCGACGGCAGCACGGTCTCGTCCGAGCTGACCCGTGCGGGGCAGAAGGACAAGTTCACCCTGGACCTGGGCGACGCCAGGGAGTTCTACGTCACCGACATGCAGGGCGACGGTATCCAGTTGCAGGTCTTCTCGGACGTCGACGGCCGGCCGCTGGGCCCCTCCAGCGTCAGCCTCACCTTCGGCACCTCGATATTCAAACTGACCAAGACGGGAAGCCACCGGCTGGAGGTCTGGGGCGAGACGAACGTCGTGGGGTCCTACAGCTTCCGGATCGCGACGGTGAAGGTCCGCACCTTCCCCGCGGCGATCGGGCTGAAGATCGGTGAGGGCACCCCCGCCGGAGCGGGACGGCTGGATCCGCCCGGGCGGATCGACCGCTTCGAGTTCGCCGGGGACGGCGCCACCGCGATCAAGGTCATCGGGGGCGCGTGCGGCGACATCGTGGTGGAACTCTTCGACGCCGCCGAGAAGAGCGTCGCCAACCCCCGGCAGCCCTACCCACTGTGCGGCAACGAGTTCGACCTATCCCTGTCAGACGGAAACGCGCGCTACGCGCTCGTCGTCAGATCACCCGCGGCGAAGGCCGGGACGTACTCGTTCCAGATCGCGCGCGCCGGCTGAGCGCTCAGGAGCGGCACAGGCCGGGCGGTCAGGAGCAGCGCAGGCTGAGCGGTCAGGAGCGGAGCAGGCTGAGTGGTCAGGAGCGGTGCAGGTTCCCGCGATATTCCACCGCGCTCGCGCCCTCCTGCCCCACGTAGTCCAAGGTCCCGGGATCCTTCAGCGTGAGGGTCACGTCTCCACCGGCGCACAGATCGTGCTGCTGCACGCTCAACTGGAGCACGGTGGCGCTCGTGACGCTGGTGAGCATGGCTTCCTGCCGGCAATCGTCGCGCGTCAACGTCGCGGTGGACTGTCCCTCCTTCAGGGTGATCGTCAGACCGGCCTGGTCCTTGCGGCCGTCCGTCGACTCGACCTGTCCCGCCCAGGTTCCCGCGAAGCCCGCCGGGATCCCGCCGCCCCGCGCGGCGGGCGGAGCCGGCGTCGGTCCCGACGTCGGCTCCCGGTCGGCGGTCGTACCAGAGGCCGCCTGGCTGGGCCGCCCTTCCGTGGTCGCCGCCGGAGCCGAGGACGATCCGGACGTCCGCTCCCGGCCGGGGGCCGTACCGGCTGCCGTCTGACTGGAAGCCTGCCCTCCCTCGGTCGAGTGGCCCAGCGTCCCCGTCGCGTACAGCACGCCGGCGGTGGCGACCGTCACCAGGGCGGCGGCCGCGACGGCGATCACCGGCATGGCGTAACTCCTCCCCCTCCTACCGCCCTCCGCACGGCTGGGCGTCGCATCCCGTCCCGATGACGCCGTGTCACCTGCCGCGGTACCGGCGCCCCCGGTGGGCACCCCTCCGGAGTAGGGTGCCGCGATCGTGGGCGCGGGGGCGGGCGCACCAGCGGAGGGGTGGAGCGGTGAGGTCTCCATTCTGGTGGGGTCGGCCGGGAGCACCTTGGTCGCGCCGGGCCCGGGTGCGACCGTGGCCTGACCGGCCGCGCTGAGGCCGGGCCAGTCAGGAGGGACGTACGCGCTGGGCACCGCGCCGACCTCGGGAACCGAGACGGTCGAGGCCGTGGGGTCGACCAGCCGGACCAGGAGCGACCGGGCGGAGGGGCGCACCTGGGGATCCTTGGACAGGCAGGTCGCCAGGGTGTCGAGCAGGCTCTGGGGAACGCCGGAGAGGTCGGGTTCGTGGTTGAGGAGGCGGTTGAAGACGGCGGCAATCGTGTCACTCCCGAACGGCGCCCGGCCCGTCGCGGCGTACACCATGGTCGCGGCCCAGGCGAACACGTCCGCCGCGGGGGAAGCGTGCACTCCCTTGAGCTGCTCGGGTGCCATGTAGGGCGGGGTGCCCGCCAGCACAGAGGGCGCGGTGCTCGCGTCGAGTGGCCGGGCGATGCCGAAGTCGACGACCCGGGGCCCGTCGGGGCCGAGCAGCACGTTGGCCGGCTTGAAGTCCCGATGAACGACCCCCGCGCCATGAATGGCCGCGAGGGCGGAAGCCGTGCCCACTGCCAGCCGCTCGACGTCGCCGTCCCGCAAGGGACCGCCGTCACGCACCCTATCCTGCAGCGAGGGCCCCGCGACGAACTCACTCACCACAAAGGGGTCCGCCCGGTCGAGCTCGGCCGCCAGCACGCGGGCTGTGCAGAAGGGAGCCACCCGGCGGGCGGACTCCATCTCCCTGGCCAGCCGGCGGCGGGTGTCGGGATCGGTGCCACCCTTGAGGACCTTGATGGCCACACGGTCGCCGTACGCGCTCAGGCCCTCGTAGACGACCCCCTGCCCACCCTCGCCCAGGCGCCCCACGACCTGGAACGCTCCCAACGCTCGGGGGTCGCCCGGCTGCAGTGGGCCAGCGGCCATGAGCTCCTCCATGCACGTTGGCGAGTTCCAAGCGTAGCGACGGGAAGCCCCTGCCACTACGGTCCTTCAACGGCCGAAGCACCTCGGGACCAAAGCAGACCGAGGCAGGCCGAGGCCTTCCAGAAGGCGTTCGCGCCGACCCGCTCCGCCAAGGCCCGCAGCGCTTGCTCCGTCGCCGACCCCTTTCGGCGCCGTGCGCGATCGCGTCCACCACCGCGTCGGAGACGGCGTGCGCGCGGCCCTGCTCGATGCAGGTACCCAGACCCAGGTTAGGCCGGGCCCGGTGCCGGGCACGGCGGGAGTCGGAAGCTGTCAGTCCGTACCCACGAAACGATCCGCAGGAGGCACTACCTCATGAAGCGCAGGCGGCGGACATCGACCTGACCGGTAGCGGTCGCGCGGCCGTCGAGCGGAACAAGTTCGACACCTCTCTGCCCGAGAACGCGCTCAAGCTCCAGGCCGTCGGCGAGCTGACGAAGCTCGCGGCGGAGGCGGGGCTGTCGCTGCCGCACCTGGCCATCGGATTCGTCACGGCCCACCCGGCCGTCACCTCGGTGATCATCGGACCGCGCACCATGGAGCAGCTCGACGACCTGCTGACCGGCGCGGACACGGTGCTGAGCGAGGACGTCCTCGACCGCATCGACGAGATCGTGCCACCCGGTACCGACCTCAACCGCGCGGACAGCTACTACGTGCCCCCGGCCCTGGCGGACAAGGCGCTGCGCCGAAGGGCGGCGGCAGAGAGCGCGGGGCGGTAACCGGAGCCGACTCTGCGCCGGTAGGGCGCGGCCGAACGGTGGTCGGCGTTTAGGAATTCATGGTGATCTTCGGGCAGATGTACCTGTTCGCCGCGGCCACAATGGCCGGCGCCTGATCCAGGCCCACGTTCACCGCCCCGGAGAACTGCTTGAGCGCGTTGTCCTCCACCATGGGCTTTGGCATGTTCTCGGCGATGTCCAGGCACAAGTTCTGCCCCAGGCGCACCGCACGGTCAGGGTTCGAGGCGAACTGCCGGTTCAGCTCTCGCAGAACCCCGAGGTAGGCGGCGCGCTGCTCGACGTTCGGCTCAAGGATTTCCAGGAGGGTGGAGGTCGCACTGGCCGGCGGGACCGACGGGGCCGTACGCGCCGCCGTCTTCCGGGGTACCGTGACACCCGCGGCGAAGCCGGTGAGCAGGATGGCGACACCCACCACCAGGCTCATCCACTTTCCGAAGCTCCTGTGCCGCTTCCGCGGAGGGTGCTGCTGCTCACCAGACCACTGCATGCCTTGGAATCATAGGGACGCCGTGATGGCTGAACACCAGCCGCCAGCTCGGTGGCGTCCTCGCCGTGGCCGTCTCCGGCGCCCTGCTCGTGGGCCAGTTCTGCGCGGCCTGCGCCCGCTGATCGCTGCGGTGGTGGCCCTCGCCGCGGCCTCAACGGGTTCGGCGCGCCCTACCCGTGCTCGTCACTGGCCTATGCGTCCGTCGATCCGCTCGCGCAACAGGTCGACGTGCCCCATGTGGCGGGCGTACTCCCAGATCATTCCGATCAGCACCTCGCGCAGCGACATCTGCCCTCCACCGCTGCCATGCAGATTCAAGGGATCGTCTCCGGTGATGTCGAGACTGGGCGCCTCGGCCACGAACCGCGTGGCGAAGTCCGCCTCCGCACGCCATGCGTCCCATGCCTCCGCGACCACCTGGGGGTCGGGAACCGCACCATCGAAGTCACCGTCACGGTCGGTGTCGGAGCAGAACAGCCGGGGCACCTCCTGGCCCGCCATCATCACCCGGAACGTCGCACGCTCCACCTCGGCCAGGTGTCGCACCATCCCAAGGAGCGACATCGTCGACGGCTCGACGGAACGCCGCGCCATGGCCTCGGCGTCAAGACCTGAGCATTTCATCTCCAACGTGAGGCGCGCGCAGCGCAGGGATTCGACCAGCGTGGCGCGCTCGTCGCCCAGCGTTGGCCCGTTCTCACGCGGGTCGTCGTCCGACGGCTTGCCGTCCGCGGTGAACATGTCGGCTCGTCGTGTCGTGGCCATGGCCGCAATCATCCGCGCTGCGCACAGCGACCGACAACCGATTAACGACCCCCTGCACTCATGGTCAACTGGTTCGGGTCTGGCAAGCCGCAGTCAACCGCACTGCACGGTGAGCCGGGGTGAGGAGCGGACTTCGGATCTTCGACGGTTTACAGGGGCCGAGGATCTAAGCACTTCATAGCCTCTGACCTGTCATTCTCCTTTGCTCGACCCCTCCCCCCGGTTGACCGTTCCGGACACCATCCGGATCATGAAGCGAGTGGCCTCACGTCCCTTTCCCTGCCGATCATCCTGTCGCCGTCGTCCCTCCCCTCTGGGGAGCAGGGGACGGGGGTCAAGGTGGAGCGCCCTACGTACGAACGACCTTGACCCCTGTCCCTGTCATCCGCCGACAGCGCTGATCACACCGTGATCACGCGGGCCGTTCATTGACCGCTGCGCAAGCCACGTTCGCGCTCTCACGCTTGCCGTTCTGGTTCTTGAGCACCCATATGCCCTCTTCGTTGAAGCGGATCCATGCCTCGCCATCGTTAAGTCCCCGTATCCAGCCGGCGGACACACCCCCGAATATCCGTACGCCCTTGTCTTGATCCAGGAACTGGATATACCCCTTGCCTTCGCCTGATCCGCGGACCTGGTTGGTAATCACGCTGTTCACGTCGGCCTGGTCGGCCGCCATAGTCCCCCACTCTTGGGTCCCATTTCGGTACACGTTCAGCCCGGCTTTGGGGAAGGTGATCTTCCCGTCGTCAGTGCTTCTTCCTTGCACCCATTCGGTGTTGACGCCGTTGAGATCGGCCTTGTCAGCAAACACGGTTCCCCAGGCTTGTCCGGCCCCCTTGCGCACGTTCAGGCCTTCCTTGGGGAAGGTGATCCATCCGTCGTCGGCGCTTCTCCCCTGCACCCATTCGGTGTTCACGCCATTGAGGTCGGCCTTGTCGGCGTGCACGGTTCCCCATGCCCCGCTTCCCTGGCGGATGTTGAGCCCGTCCTTGGGGAAGGTGATCCTCCCGTCGTCGGCACTTCTCCCCTGCACCCATTCGGTGTTCACGCCGTTGAGATCGGCCCTGTCGGCCGTCACGGTCCCCCGCCCTCCGGAGTCGTTGAGGATCTCCACGCCTGTGCCGGTGAAGGTGACGCGCCCCTTGTTCGCCGTCCCCCGGACCCAAGGGGTGTCGATGCCAGTCGTGGCGGTGAGGGTTTCCAGGACGGGATAGCGCACCTGAACGGTCGTGGTGAGGAAGTGCTGCTTCTGAGTGGTCGGGTCGGTGGCTACCAAGATGTAGGTGGTAGCCCGCTTCGGGGCCTCGGCTGGCGACCAGGTACGCGTGCCCGGGGGGATGTCCGCATGCCCGCCGGGGAACCGGATCTCGTAATGGAAGTCGTTGGATCCGTCCCAGCTCAGCGCGAGGCCTTCTCCGGCATCCACCATGGCCTTGTCCGGACGGAAGTCGCACGGTGCCGGAATCTCCCTGGGAGCGGCCTTCACCACCGGCACCGCCGCGTCGCTGACCTGCCACCCGCTAGTGGTTCTGATGGTCTCGGTCGCCATCAGCACAGCCACCCCAGCGGTGGGAGCGACGGTGACGTTCTCCAGTGTCAGCACCATGTAGTCACCAGGCGCGAAACCTTCTATGCGACCGCTCTGGGAGGTGACCTGAAAGACGTTTGCGCCTTGCGGCTGGACAATCACCGGCTGGGTGTCCGCCTGGGGACCCGACTGGGTGTCGGTGTACTCGCCCCTCGGCTTGATCGCGCTGATGTCCCGGCTGAGGTGGCCGGCGCCGTCACCGATGGGCACCTTCACCTCGATCCTCAACCAGGGCACCATCTGTCCGGTGTTGGTGACCATCAGATACACCGTCCCCGTGGACGGAGACCGCCCGTCCACTGACGCCTCCAGGGACGTCGGGTCGGTGAGGATGGTGTAGGTAAGCGCAGTCAAGGTCACGACTCCTTCTCTTGGCAGACAGCGCAGGTCGATGCCCTGCGCACTACGAGAGGACCGGGCCGGGCAGAACAGGCGGCGGCGCGGGTGAGACGTTCGGAACCCGCCGCTTGTGACGCACCACAGAAGAGCACCCCTCTAGATCCAAACGCCAGGATGAGAGCACAACAAGAGAACCCAAGGAGGCCATAACGGGCGCTTCGGCAATATCTTCAGCGTCTTGACAAGCACTCGGACCATGGCCCACTGGCAGCGCTGCGATCGCCTGCCAGCCGCGACAAGCGCGGTGATTAAGTCCGTGCTGGAACAATGACTTGCCTACCCGCGACGTTCGGCTTGGTGCGGCGGGCAGCCTGCGTTTCCCGCCGCCGGCCGCGATTGGCGCCCGCCGGCGTACAAGCCCCCAGGTCGCGGAGTGGGCCAGGGCGCCACCGCACGGAAGCTCATCAGCGAGGCCCTGAAGGCGCCCCAAGGGGCCGACTGACGCCGACGCGCATACGACGCGAGCCCCCGTAGAGCGCCGTTGACGACCATGAACAGCCGAACACACAGCAAGAGGCCCCTAACCGTGTTTCCACTGGTCAAGGGCCTCTTTGCGCTGGTGTGGCAGGTGCAAGGTTCGAACTTGCGTAGGCTGAGCCGACGGTTTTACAGGGCGTCCACGATCCCGCCTGATACGGCGGTCCGACCTCGATGTTTGCCCGTCTAAGCACTCCCCCCCAGAAAGATCATTCCACGCATATTCCGGATCTTGCTGACCGTCGTTCTTAGCTCTCGCTCCCGTGACGCTATGTCCATCTTGACTACTCCCGATCAAGGTTCACCTTGTAGAGCATGGCGCGAGAGCGGGTCACGGCTGAAGCGACAAATAGACCTATTTGGAAAAATCGCCACAAGCCCGCCTATATCCCCTCTCCATAGAGCTGATCTTGGCGTCCCGCCCGGGCAAGTCGTGCCAAGATAGTTGAGCGGCAGACCGGCAGCATGAACTCTTGCTCTCCGCGACTCCCTCCAACCTTCAAGGCTCCCGAAACGGGCGAGTCGATTCTCCCTTACGCAGCGACCCTCCAAGGAGATGTAGTGAGAATTGATTTTCCTTTTTATGCAAGCAAAGAGTTCGTAATCGAGGGAGGTGATTTTTCCCAGCTAGAGATTCGCCCAAGCGGGCAGGATTCATTCCACTACTTCTACGACAAGGCCCGACGGCGCCTCGTCACCGATTTCGTTCTTCACGATGGCGCAAGAGTCGCAACCCTATGCACCGTTACCCTTATCTACAAAGACGGGACTTATAAACCGCGCCTCAGATTCTGGAAAAAGGATAAGACCAAGACCGCCAATCAGCCTTACCTTGACATCGAAATACCAGACGTTCCAGAAACTCGGATGGTGAGAGCTGCCGTCGACACAAGCGAAGCCCATCAGAACTTGTGGGTACTTATTGAATTTCTCCAAAAGTGCCGCGAGATCAGTCTCCCTGCCGACCAGTTCAAGGTTGTCGGAAATGACAGCGCCCGAATCGCCAATCTGCTCCAAGCAAGCAATAAATCTCAAATCATCGAGGCATTGAGGTCCGTATTGGGAGGCTCACTGACTCAAGCGGAACTTGACATCATCGCGAACCGCAAAGGTCAACTCCAGGTGTTCCATAAGTACCTCACCGATAGCAGCTATTTCGAACAGCGACGCAAGCAGCTAAAGGAGGCAGAGAAAGATTCCGGCCCGGAGGCCGTCTGGGAAGACTTCTTTGAAAGCAACCCTTGGATATTTGGCTATGGGCTTAGCCTGATCTCCTGCACTTCTTACGACGACCAGAAACTCCAGCAGATAACGACCGGCGCAAGCAAGTTTGGAGGCGGAGGGAAGCGCACTGACGGTCTCCTTCGGACACGTGGAATCGTCAGCAGCCTGCTGTTCTGCGAGATCAAGCGGCACGACACTTCACTACTTATGGCAAAGCACGGCATAAACCCGTTTATGTGCGATAGAATATCGGCTTTTTCCGTCTTCATGGTGTTAATTTAACATCCGGGCATCGGGCGGGCGCATTCCAAAG
>NZ_JBEZFH010000088.1:0-27710 GCF_040649355.1 Sphaerisporangium sp. NPDC049002
CGGGCGGAGAAGCGGAGCAGGGAACGTGAAAGGTCGGAGATGCGGGGCCGCGAGCGCGAGAGGTCCGAGATGCGCAGCGATCGTGACCGTGGCAGGTCCGAGAAGCGGAGCACCGAGCGCGAGAGGTCCGAGATGCGCAGCGACCGTGACCGCGGCAGGTCCGAGAAGCGGAGCACCGTGCGCGAGAGGTCGGGGCGCGGCGGCTACTAGCCGGAGAGCGTGAGGAAAGCTGACCGGTGTCACAGCCGGGTCAGGCGGGGACATGGGCCGGGCTCGCCCATGTCCCTTCATTTCCGGGCTCAAGGCGTGCTCAGCGGTTCCCCGGCTCAGGGCGTGCTCAGCGGGTTCCCCCGGCTCAAGGCGTGCTCAGCGGGCGAGGATGTCGTCCAGGTTGTAGCCGACCGGGTGTTCGAGCTGCTCGTAGTCGCACGACTCGGGCGTGCGGTCGGTGCGCCAGCGGCGGAACTGGGCGGTGTGCCGGAACCGGTTGCCTTCCATGTGGTCGTAGGCGACCTCCACCACCAGCTTCGGGCTGAGCGGGACGAACGAGAGGTTCTTGCCGGCGCTCCAGCGCGAGATCGCGCCCGGCATGCGCTGGGTGGTGCTCTCGTCCTGCGACATCCAGGAGCTCCAGGGGTGGTCGCCGAGGTCGGTCAGCAGATACGGCCTCAGCTCGTCGATCAGCTCGGCCCGGCGCTTCATCGGGAACGACGCCGCCACCCCCACGTGGTGCAGCACGCCCGCCGAGTCGTACAGCCCGAGCAGCAGCGACCCGACCACCGGGCCGGACTTGTGCTCGCGGTACCCCGCCACGACGCAGTCGGCCGTGCGCTCGTGCTTGACCTTGAACATCGTGCGCCGGTCGGGCTCGTACGGCTGGGTGGTGCGCTTGACCACGATGCCGTCGAGCCCTGCCCCCTCGAACATCTCGAACCACTCACCCGCCCGCTCGTCGCTGTCGGTGACGGGCGTCAGCCGCACCCGGTCGCCAGCGGCCGCCAGGGCGTCGACCAGACGCGCGCGGCGCTCTCCGAACGGGGTCTCCAGCAGGCTCTCGTCGCCGATCGACAGCAGGTCGAAGGCGACGAACGACGCGGGGGTCTGCTCCGCCAGGAGCCTCACCCGCGAGGCCGCCGGGTGGATGCGCTGCTGGAGGGCGTCGAAGTCGAGGATCTGGCCGCGCCGCAGCACGATCTCCCCGTCGACCACGCAGCGCTCGGGCAGCTCTCGCTTGACCGCCTCGATCAGCTCGGGGAAGTAGCGGTTGAACGGGCGCTCGTTGCGGCTGCCCAGGTAGACCTCGTCGCCGTCGCGGAACACGATGCAGCGGAAGCCGTCCCACTTGGGCTCGTAGAGCAGGGTGCCGTCCTGGGACGGCAGCTCCTTGACGGCCTTGGCCAGCATCGGCGCCACGGGTGGAGCCACCGGAAGACTCATCTCGGGGGGAAGGTTCGGCTGCGCGGGAAGGTTCATGCCGGCTCCCGGGTGTACTTGCAGAAGAGGAAGCCGTCTTCCTCCAGGACGTGTGACAGGCTCAGCCGGATGTTGGAGGCAGGGCCGTTGAGGATGCGCGCCGCGTCTCCGCCCGCCAGCAGCGGGCTGATCGTCAGGCAGAGCTCGTCCACCAGCCCGGCCGCCGCGAGCTGCGCGTTGACGCGCGGGCCGCCCTCGCAGAGCACCATGCCGAGCCCGCGCTCGCGCAACGCTTCCACGGCCAGGGAGAGATCGACCCGCTCGTCTCCCGCGACGATCACCTCGCCGTGCCTGGCGGCCTCGTCGCGCCGGTCCTTGGGCGCGCGCTCGGTCGTGATCACGATCGTCCTGGCGTAAGGCTCCGTGTCGGTGAACAGCGGGCCGGCCAGGTCGAGGTCGAGCCGCCGCGTGATGACGGCGATGGGCGGGACGAGCGGCCGTCCCCGGCGCAGCTCCGTCCACGAGGCGCGCGGGCGGGCCGGGCGGTACCCCTCGGTACGTACGGTCGCGGCGCCGGCCACCACCACGTCGGCCAGGCCGCGCAGCACTCCGAAGACGCGGCGGTCGCCCTTGCCGGACAGGCCCTCGGACAGGCCCTTCAGCCAGGCGCCGCCGTCGACTCCCGCGACCATGTTGAGGCGCAGCCACTCGCCTCGGGGGTACGCGTAGGCCTCGGCGAGGTCGACGTCGTCCGCTGAGCTGGGAAGGATGCGTCGCACGCTCTCTACCTTGGCACAGGTCAGGCACCCGGTACGTGAGCGGGATCCGCCATCCTCGAAGTAACGCTTCGGCATATTAGCGACATGTGAGTCATAGGACGCGTAGCGTTACGCGGCCCTCCGGAGATGTAGGTGGGGAGGAACGTCTCCGGAGAGATCGGGAGGGCATTGGGTGCGGGTGGTCACTGTCGCGGTGTGGCTCGTCACCATCGGGTTCGGGATCTACCTGCTGTGCCTCTGGCTGGCGGGTGGCCGGCAGAAGACCAAGGTCACCCGCTACCCGAGCTTGCTGATCATCCTGCACCCGGCGCTCGGGGTCACCTCGCTCGCCGCCTGGGCGGCCTTCGTCCTCACCGCCCGCACCGGCTACATCTGGCTGTCGCTGGGGCTGCTCTGCCTCGCCACCCTGCTCGGCTTCGTGATGTTCACCCGCTGGCTGGGGGCCGGCAGGCACGCCCGCGGCGCCGACCAGGGCTTCCCCTTCCTCGCCGTGATCCTCCATGGCCTCGCCGGAATCCTCACCTTCATCCTCATCCTCCTGGCCGCGACGACGACGTAGCCCCATCTCCGTACGCGTCATCCTGGGCGCGCCGCCACAGATGGCCAGGGAGCCGCGAACCGGGTCATGTGGGCTGCCGGGGTCGGGGGAAGCGGAGGCTCGCGGGGGCGTCGCGGGGCTCGTAGTCCACCTCGAACCACAGTGTGCGCCCCGCCTCGTCGTCGTGTACGCCCCAGCGGGCGGAGATCAGGTCGACGAGCATGAGGCCTCGCCCACCCTCGGCCAGGAGCTCTCCGCAGAGGCGGGGGGCCGTCCGGCTCCCGGCGTCGACCACGTCGACGTGTACGAACGCGTAGCAGTCGGCGAGTGCGAGCGTGACCTTCCCGCCGCCTCGTGAGTCCGAGTGGATCACCGAATTCGTGACTACCCCCGAGACCAGCAGCGTCACGTCGTCCAGCGCAGGATGCCCGTCACCGAGCTTCCCCCTGACGAACTACCGCGCCCGGGAAACCGACTCAGGAGCCCCGACCAGATCGACCACCCCCAACAGGGTGCCGGTCGTCGAGTGCTCGCGGTGAGAAGGGATTGTTGTCTCTGGCTCAGTCACAGATTGGCCTCCAGAATGCGGTTCAGGGTCCATACGGCGTTGTGGCGCTCGTAGCGCGCCCTCTGCCTTGCCCCCCATCACATCGCTCCGTATGCATGCACTGACAGTGCGCTCAGGGGAGACTGGGGGAGGCAAGCGGTCCACGTCCCCCGAGGAGTACGCGATGGCGACGTTCCGGCCTGGGCCGTACGGCTACGCGCTGAGCGACGCGACAAGCTGTGGACACAGCGAGAAATGGCCAGGCAACTGGCCGATGCCGCCGACGAGCACACCCGCGCGCGCATGCCCGGGCGCGATTCCCTGGTACGCATGATCAAATTCTGGGAGGCTGGCAGACATCGACCAAAGGACCCTTACCGGGTGCTGTACTGCCGCGCCTTCGGACTGAGCGAGGCAGACCTGTTCGGCGTGGTGGAAATGCCGCTTCCAGCTTTGGTGTTGCCGTCACTCGCGCCGGACTCCGATCTGTATGAGCGAATCACGAGAGCCATCGGCGAACGACAACGGGTGGACTCGGAAACGATCGACTGGCTGGAGCGCTGCCTTTCCCAACATCGCCAGGCAGAGGACACCCTTGGAAGCCGGCCCGTGCTCCCCGTGGTACGCGCGCAACTATCGGCCGTCTCCGATCTCGCTCGCGGCGCATCCGGTGCGCTCGGGGATCGGATGGTCGGCATGGCCGCTCAGTACGCCCAGTTCATGGCCTGGCTGTGTCAAGACTCCGGAGACCTGGCGGTGGCACTCGCATGGTACGACCGCTCTCACGGGTGGGCGTTGGAATCGGGAGACGCAGCCCTGGCGGCCACCACCCTGAACATGAGGGCGCATCTCTCCTGGAGTGTCGGAGACGCCCAGCGGTGCGTGCGGCTTGCCGACGCGTCCCGCTGGCACGACGGACGGACGACGCTCGGGGTGCAGGGCATGGCGGCGCAAATGGCCGCCCGGGGGCTCGCACAGATGAAGGATGCGCCAGGAGCGCGGACCCTGCTCGGAGAGGCCGAGGAATCGATCAAGCGTGCGGCCGAACAGCCTGAGGACGAGCCTCCGTGGATGTATTTCTACGACGACGGCTGGTTCACCATGCAGCGCGGCATGGCCGAGCTCGAACTCGGCGAGGGTGCCCGCTCCGCGGCCTTGGAGGCAACAGCATGGGATTCATCTACCAGTGCGCTGCGGGAACTGCTTATCAGAGGATGCGTGGTCGCGCTTGGCGCGCTCGTGGAGACCAGGTCCGAGCATGGAGAGATCGCAGTCTACGATCACGCGGCGGGGTGCTCCAGCTTGGCGAGAAGGTACGGCAGGCGCTCGGCTTGGGGGGATATGGCCCCCTCCGGTCAGGCTGTAGCCCTCAGCCACGGGGCAAGCACTGCGTCGGATGGGACTCGCCAGTTGGCACTGATCCAACGATCAGTGCCAACTGGCCGGATAGCTCGGTAGCCTAAGGCGATGCTCACCAAGCTGGAAGTTCAAGGTTTCAAGAACCTACTAGATGTATCTGTAGAATTTGGCCCATTCACCTGCATTGCGGGTGCAAATGGGATCGGTAAGTCTAATCTCTTTGACGCGATTGAATTTCTTTCATATTTGGCTAACGAGCCACTTGCTGAGGCTGCTCAACGTGTTCGAAGCTCATCCGGATCAAAGGGGGGGGATCCTAGAGACCTGTTTTGGGATGGCTATAGGGATCATCAGCGGGAGATATCAATCGCTGCCGAAATGATTGTTCAACGTAATGTGGAGGATGATCTTGGAGATACGGCCAGGGCTACTACCACATTTTTGCGCTATGAGCTAACCCTTGGTTATTCCCTTCCAGAAGGGGAGGGAAGTGTTGGGAAGTTGACCTTGGAGCGGGAAGTTCTAAAGCACATTAACAAAGGAGAGGCTTCTAGGCATCTCCGTTTTCCCCATAGTGCCAAGAACTTTCGCAATGCGGTTCTTCGAGGGCAAAGAAGCGGCGGACCCTTCCTGTCCACGGAGCATCGTGATATAGGGACCATTATTAATGTTCACGGGGATGGAGGCAGTTTTGGGCGGCCACAGCCCCGTTCGGCTGCCAGGGCGGGTCGTACAGTCCTTAGTACAGTGACAACCAACGATTATCCCACTATTCTTGCTGCCCGCCGAGAAATGCAAAGTTGGCGACGTCTAGCATTGGAGCCCTCGGCGCTTCGCGCCCCTGATAGCTTCTCTGCGCCTCGAACAATGCGCACCGACGGGCGCTATCTCGCGGCTGCGCTTTTCCGAATCGCCTCGGAGAGTTCAAAATATTCATTTGAGTCATCGATCGACGCTGAAGCAATCTATGCGGAAGTAGCAGATAGGCTATCGGATTTAACTGGTGTGCGCGTGGAGAGTCTCCGTGTCGAACCTGATCAGGTGCGCGAAGTGTTCACTCTGTTTCTTCGTGAGCGGGGCGGGCTTCGACTACCCGCGAGAGCGCTGTCGGAGGGAACACTAAGATTTCTAGCCCTCTGCGTCCTACTCGAGGATCCGACGGTGACGGGTCTGATATGCATGGAGGAACCTGAGAATGGTATTCATCCGGCAAACCTTCCTGCTATGGTCAAACTCGTTCAAGACCTAGCGGTCAATCCGAAGGAAGCTCCTGATCAAGATAACCCTTTTAGGCAGATTATTATAAACACCCATTCTCCGTGGGTTGTACAACTGTGCAATCCAAACGATTTGCTCTTGGCTGACGTGCAGCCGCGTAAGACAGCTGATGGAAAAGTCGCGAGTTCACTATTGCTCCTGCCGTTCGAGGATTCTTGGCGAGCGGCGTCCGGCGGCGTTACCTTCTCGCGAGCAGACGTAACCTCTTACCTAGCGGCACCTTCCGGCGCACAGTTGACCCTTCCGGCGGAAATGATCTAATGACCGGCAAGCCATTGTCTGGACTCTTTATAGCGGAAGGAACTTCCGACCTCCCGCTATCTGACATCGTAGAATTCCTGTTCGCGGAACGCGGCCAGAGTTTGAGGCTGAGCAAACCGGACTTCGATGCTCTGAAGAAGGTTCGGAAGGATGTAGAGTCTAAGCTAATAGCAGGTGCTCAACTGACGGGCAAACCATTCGATTTGGCAGTTATACATCGGGATGCGGACAATGCTGGTTGGCAGGCCAGGCTCAGCGAGGTCCAAAGCGCAGTCCTCTCGTCTGGGGTGCCCTGTGAGTTGATACCGGTCATTCCGATCAGAATGACTGAAGCGTGGCTCCTGCTTGATGAATCTGAAATACGTAAGGTCGCCGGAAATCCCAATGGTCGAGAGAATCTTGGACTGCCCAAGATTCGTGAGGTCGAGGGAATCGCCGACCCAAAGGGACTGCTTCGTGACTGCTTGATGAAGGCCGCCAGCGTCAGAGGAAGAAAACGCCAGACCGCAGCGACCCGCTTCCCGCAACACAGGAGGCAACTTCTAGAGCGTCTGGACTTACAAGGGCCTGTCGCCCAACTATCGAGTTGGAAGAAGCTCGTCTCGGATATCAATCGATTCGTAGATTCGCTATCCGCCTAGGGTGTTCTCCTGGGCGCGTTTCCCGTTTCTTCCGAATGCAGGTCAAATGCCTCGAAGGATATGTACAAGGAAGTCGGGACGTTGCTGGGCGAGGCAGTCGAGGCGTTCGGGCAATGCTCGTCGCTGTTCCGGGTGCAGTATCTGGCTGACAAGTCCAAACGGCCATGCGCGCGTCTGAGCTTTCCTGGCCGCCGATCGGATGCACAAATTGGCCCGAGCACTTCTGGGCGTCACCTCGGGAAGAGTGAACAACCGCGTGAGCGAGATCCTCAATATGTCGCGAACGAATGCCGCCCCGGAGATACGGCAGGCTCGTGAACACCTGCGCGCGATGATCTCCCCCGCACCGCCGCCGAGCACGTGAAGGCCCCGTTTGGGGGTGTATGGGTTGGTGGGCAGGGGGCCCACCCGGATGGGTGACGGGTGGGCGTTTGCGGGTCTGTGAGGGTTCGTACGAGCCGTCAGCCTCGTGCTGTTGAGCGGAGGATCTGCATGGAGCGGTTGGTGACGGTGACGGGTTTGCCGGGTTCCAGGGTCTCGGCGGGGGGACGGTAGTCGTAGGGGCCCTCGTCGTTGGTGTCGAGGACGGGCTGCCAGCCCGGGCCGAACTCGTGACCCGGCAGGGTGAAGGTGATGTTCTCGTGGTGGCCGTTCACCAGCAGCAGGAACGAGTCGTCGCTGATGCGCTGCCCTCGGGGGCCGGGCTCGCTGATCGCCTCGCCGTTGAGGAACACGGCCATCGCCTTGCCGAAGCCGCTGTGCCAGTCGCCCGAGGTCATCTCCTTGCCGGACGGCGTGAGCCACACGATGTCGCGGACGTCGCCCTCCAGCATGCGCCCGAGGAAGAAGCGGCGGCGCCGGAAGACCGGGTGCTTCCTGCGGAACCTGGACAGGCCGCGGACGAAGCCGAGCAGGTCGGACTCGGACCGGACCAGTGACCAGTCGACCCAGGAGATCTCGTTGTCCTGGCAGTAGGCGTTGTTGTTGCCGTGCTGCGTACGGCCCAGCTCGTCGCCGTGGAGCAGCATCGGCACGCCCTGGGACACGAACAGGGTGGTCAGGAAGTTGCGACGCTGCCGGCGGCGCAGCGTCACGATCGCCGGGTCCTCGACCGGCCCCTCGGCGCCGCAGTTCCACGAGCGGTTGTCGTCGGTGCCGTCGCGGTTGTTCTCGGCGTTCGCCTCGTTGTGCTTGTGGTCGTACGAGACGAGGTCGGTCAGCGTGAAACCGTCGTGGCAGGTGACGAAGTTGATCGATGCGACCGGCCGGCGCCCGCTGGTGGCGTACAGGTCGGAGGAGCCCGTCAGGCGGGAGGCGAACTCGGGCAGCACCGATGGGCTGCCCTTCCAGAAGTCGCGGACGCTGTCACGGTACTTGCCGTTCCACTCGGTCCACAACGGCGGGAAGTTGCCCACCTGGTAGCCGCCGGGGCCGACGTCCCAGGGCTCGGCGATCAGCTTGACCTGCGAGATCACCGGGTCCTGCTGGATCAGGTCGAAGAACGAGGAGAGCCGGTCGACGTCGTGCAGCTCACGCGCGAGGGCGGCGGCCAGGTCGAACCGGAACCCGTCGACGTGCATCTCCATGACCCAGTAGCGCAGCGAGTCCATGATGAGCTGGAGCGCGTGGGGCGAACGGACGTTCAGGGAGTTGCCGCAGCCGGTGTAGTCGAGCATGAGGCGGCGGTCGGTGTCGAGCAGCCGGTAGTAGGACGCGTTGTCGATGCCCCGGTAGGCCAGCATGGGCCCCATGTGGTCGCCCTCGGCGGTGTGGTTGTAGACCACGTCGAGGATGACCTCGATGCCCGCCGCGTGAAGGCTCTTGACCATCGACTTGAACTCCGGCACCTGCCCGCCGCGCTGTCCCGCGCTCGAATAGGCGTTGTGCGGGGCCAGGAAGGAGATCGTGTTGTAGCCCCAGTAGTTGGTGAGCCCACGGGCGACCATCGCGTGCTCGGGCACGAACTGGTGCACCGGCATGAGCTCCACCGCCGTGACGCCCAGGCTGAGCAGGTGCTCGATCACCGAAGGGTGCGCGAGCCCCGCGTAGGTGCCGCGCTGCTCCTCCGGCACGTCCGGGTGGCACATGGTGAGCCCGCGCACGTGCGCCTCGTAGATCACGGTCTCGTGGTACGGCGTGCGGGGCGGGCGGTCGTTGCCCCAGTCGAAGAACGGGTTGACCACCACGTTCTTCGGCATGTGCGGCGCGCTGTCGTCGGTGTTGCGCTGCCCGGGGTCGGTGAACTGGTAGGAGAACAGCGACCGGTCCCAGCGCACGTCCCCCTCGACCGCCTTGGCGTAGGGGTCGAGCAGCAGCTTGCCGGGGTCGCAGTGGTGGCCCCTGGCGGGGTCGTACGGCCCGTGCACGCGGTAGCCGTACCGCTGGCCGGGCATGACGCCGGGGAGGTAGCCGTGCCAGACGAAACCGTCGACCTCGGGGAGATCGATGCGGGCCTCGTCGCCTGAGTCGTCGAAAAGGCAGAGCTCGACCCGCTCGGCGACCTCGGAGAAGATTGCGAAGCTCGTACCGGCTCCATCCCAGGTGGCGCCCAAGGGATACGGCTCTCCAGGCCAGACCTCACGCATGTAGCCTCATTGTGGTCGTGGGAACGGTCAGCGGTTGCAGCTTGATCGCGTCGTGTCTCCTGTCGTGACCCGGTGCCCCGTCAGCTCCTCTCTGGTCAGGGCTCCGTTGCCGCGTCCCTGGATGCTTACGTCCCGGCTCTACTGTCGATATTAGGGCCGCCGGTCTGATTTACCAGATCTTTCGGCACGCTAGGGGTACTGATCGCATAGACCCCGCCTCGCACCCGGCAGCGGGGCAATAAGCTACACGAAACCGATAAATCAGTATATAACACGCAAACAACGAGTAAACCGGGTAAGTCAGGCGTCGTGAACACAAAACGGCCCCCGTGTGACGTAGCACACGGGGGCCGGGACGGCTCGTCAGCCGATCAGCTCGGCGTTCAGCGTGATCGTGGTGCCCGACAGAGCCTTGCTGACCGGGCAGTTGGCCTTGGCGGTCTCGGCGGCGGTCTGGAAGTCCTCCGCGGAGATGCCGGCCACCTGCGCCCGTACGGACAGGACGATGCCCGTGATGCCCTCGCCCGGCTGGAAGGTCACGTCGGCCTTCGTCTCGACCTGCTGCGGCGGCGTGCCCGCCTGGGCGAGCCCGTGCGAGAGGGCCATCGAGAAGCATGAGGAGTGGGCCGCAGCGATGAGCTCCTCGGGGCTCGTCTTGCCGTTGGCCTGCTCGGCGCGCGAGGGCCACGAGACGTCGAACGTCCCGACCCCCGAGGTGTCGAGCGAGACCGTGCCCGAGCCGTCGAGCAGCGCGCCCTTCCACTGGGTCGTCGCGGTACGTGTCGTCGCCATTGCGATCATCCCTTCGATATCGAGATCCTTGCCAAGCCGAACCTACACGCGCGGCCGGTGCCCGCGGTGCTCGGCACCGCACCCCGCCGAGCCCATCACCCCGCCCGGCCACGTCCCGCTCCTACACCGCCCCCGAGATCATCCCGCCCCGCTCCCCAGACAGACCGGCGGCGAAGCCTTCGCCCACGCGCTCACCCAGCAATCCTTCTACGAAACCATCACCACCGGACGCGGCCCCACCACCTGGGAGACCACCGTCACCGCCCGCATGCCCTACGCCAACTTGACCTGATGGTCCTATCGGCGGCAGCCCCCATCCTGATCATCCGGCGCATTCCCGAACCGACCGGCCGCATCCTGTTCCTGCTGTGACCCGCTGGTGTGACAGGTCGTTGTGACCGACTGTCCTGTCTCATGACTTACAAGTCGTTCTCCAGTACCGATCTCTAGCATCATCGGCGACCCTCGTGCCCGAAGGGGCGAAGCGGACGAAGACCGGTACGGCCCAGGCGCGTGAGCGACAAGGAGAAGAGAGATCGTGATGGAGTCCGAGGCAGGCCAGGCGATCGCCGTCACGCGGATCACCAAGTGGTTGGAGGACGGATGGACCTACCTCGACCTGTCCGGTCTCCGGCTGAGCACGGTGCCCGAGCCACTCGCCCAGTGCACCGCCCTCGAAGGGCTCGGCCTGAGCGGCAATCAGTTGACCGCGCTGCCAGAGTCCCTGGGGAACCTCACCGACCTCACCCGCCTGTTCCTGCGCGGCAATCAGTTGACCGCGCTGCCCGAGTCCTTGAGGAAGTTCCCCGATGCCGCCGGGTTCGGCCCCGACGGTCGCCAACCGATCGCGGTCCCGCACTTCCTACGCACGGGCCGTAGGCGTGGCGGTCTCCTCGGCGGCGCAGGCGGTGCTCAGGACGAGCAGGACGGCGGCGGGCAGGACGAGGCGGCTGAGTGTCGTGCGGCTGAGTATCACGCGGCTGTGTCTCATGCGGCTCCCCCCTCGGGCTTCGTGGGCGGCGCGGTGCGCTTCGGGAGGTGGCCGGCGCGGACGAGGCACCCGAGGGTGTCGCAGATGACGCGGGTCGCGATGAGCGCGGTGATCTCGGCGTTGTCGTACGGCGGGGCGCACTCGACGACCTCGATGCCGGCGAGCGGCCGGGCGTCGGCGATGAGCTGGATGAACTTCAGGACCTCGCGGGGGAGGAAGCCGCCGGGCTCGGGCCAGCCCGTGCCGGGCACGAACGCAGCGTCCAGGCAGTCGACGTCGAACGACAGCCAGACGGCCTCCGCGCCGTCCCAGGCGACCTCAAGGGCGCGCTCCGCGGCGGCCTCGATGCCCATCTCGACGCAGTCGGTGACCGTCATGATGGTCGTGCCGCGCTCCCTGCCGACCTTCACCCCTGGACGGGGCGCCTGCCAGCCGCCGATGCCGATCTGCACGAGGTTCTTCGCCGGCACGTTGGGGATGTCGGTCGCGTGGAACCACGGCGTGGTGTGCATCCGCTCGTCGAGGTCGGTCTCCTGCGTGTCGACATGCCGATCGAAGTGAATGATGCCGACATTTCCGGAAACGTGCTCAGCGATGCCGCGTACGGTCGGATAGCCGATCGAATGGTCGCCACCCAGCACCACCGGGAAGGCCCCGCTGGCGTAGACGTGCGACACCGCCTTGCTGATCTGGTCGAACGTCTTCTCGATGTTCGCCGGGATGGTGAAGACGTCCCCGAGATCGGCGATCGTGATCGACTCCCGCAGGTCCACGCCCAGCTCGAAGCTGTACGGCCCGTACAGCGCCGAGATCTTGCGGATGCCCTGCGGGCCGAACCGCGTCCCGGACCGGTAGGTCGTGCCGCCGTCGAACGGGGCGCCGAGCACCGCCACGTCGTACTCGCCGCAGCGCCGCACGTCCTCGACGTACGGGGCCTTGAGGAAGGTGTTGATCCCGGCGAAGTGGGGGAGCTCTCCCCGCGAGAAGGTCGGGATGGTCCGGTCGACGATCGAGTCCGCGCCCGGCAGGCCGTACTCAAGACCGCGCTCGATCTCACGCTGGTGCATGGTCGTGGGAAGCCCGGCCTCGCGTTCGACGGCGTAGCGGGCCTCGGGTCCGTAATTGTCGTGAAGGTGACCCACGGCACTCCTTTTGAGAACGCCTCACTCAGGAGGCAGCCGACATGACTGTCTCCCGGGTTTTTGTCCCGCCGTGGAACGGCCTAGGCCGCCTGCACCTCTTGGACCAGCCCCTCCCGGGACGGGAGGGCGGAACCCTAGGTGCGCCTCACCGCGAGCCGGTGAGTCCCCTTCATGACAATGCCAGGCTGTTTCCTCCCCGTTTCCCGGCCGTAGCGGCTCGGTGACGTACTACGCACACAAGGCCCCGAAGTGCGGTCCCGCGCTCAGCGCAGCAGTCGGCAGCACGCCCTCGCCGGTCTCACCCCGGTCGCCTTGTCGGTGGCCCGGCCTCGGGACCACGCTCGCCCATCCCGTACAGCCTCCTGGCACCGCGTACGTCCCGCGGCACCCCGGCTCGTGACGAGGGTGCCGCGGCCGCGAGTCCGGCGCGTCGCGCGCCGTCATCGGGTCAGGAGGCGCTGCAGGAAAGGGCGGGAGTGGCCGCCGTGCCGTTGGCGGTGAATCCGAACGTGGTGGTGCCGTTGGTCGCGATCGAGCCGTTGTAGGACTCGTTGCGGACGGTCACGTTGGCTCCGGAGCCGGAGCGGACGCCGTTCCACAGGCTGCTGATCGTCTGCCCGCCGGGCCAGGTCCAGTCGACCGTCCAGCCACTGATGGCGCTGTTGCCGGCGCGGACGGTGACGGTGGACTGGAAGCCGCCGGACCAGGAGTTCACCGTCTCGATCGTGGCCGCGCATCCACCGGGTACGGGCGTCGGCGTCGGCGTGGGGGTGGGCGTCGGGCTGGGGGAGGGGGTGCTCCCGAACTGAGAGAAGAACTTCCACACCTCTCCCTTGGTCCAGGTCGTTATGCCGCTCTCCGTGTAGGTCCCGTCCACGGGACCGGGCATGTGACCGTTGTCGAACGCGGCCCAGACCACCGGGTATCCAGACCGGCACCCCGAGTAGGCGGTGACGATGTGCGTCCGGCTGCCCGTACTCGGCTCCGGCGGGTTCTGCGGGGTGCAGCCGTTGTTCCGGACGAACGTGTCACGCAGCGACCGTCCCTGAGAGATGTTGAGCACGGTGTCCCCGATGCCGTGCAGCCCCATGTACGCGATGGGCTGAGTGCCGCCGCCGCATCCGCTGAGCTGCGCGCCGGAGAAGACCGCGACCGCACGGAAGACCGTCGCCCGCGAGCACGCGAGCGAGTAGCTCATACCGCCGCCGTAGCTGAAACCCGTGGCGAAGCGCTGCGAGGTGTCGACACAGAGGTCTGTCTCGATCCGCTTGATCATGTCGTCGACGAACACGACGTCCTCGCCGTTGGCGTTGGCCCAGCCGTTGTTGAAGCCCTGGGGCGCGACGAAAATCGCACCGTTGTTCGAAAGTTGTCGCAGTCCGTAGAAGGACCAGGGGTACCCGCTGGTCCCGCCCGAGTCGACCTCGGTGGCGGTGCCGCCCAGCCAGTGGAACCCGAAGATCAGCCGGTAGGGGGTGTTGTTGTTGTAGTTGTCCGGAATCCTCAGGATGAAAGAGCGGTTCTTACCGCTGGTCTGAATCGACTGCGTACCGCTCCTCAGCGTCGGGGTCTTGCCGCATCCGGCGGTCGCCGCAAGGGCGCCTGCCCCCGTGGACGCCGTGGGTGCGCCAAGGTCGCTGCTCATTGCCGCACGACCTGTGGCCAGAACGAGGAGTGCCGCGAGCGCGATTGCTCCAAAGGTGGATCTGTGCCTCATCATTACGCAACTCCATTTGAGCTTTGGATTTCGGCATGTCTGGATATTGGACTCTTTGGTTCTCCTACGTCAGAGGTGGAACCCACGATCTGTTAGCGATAACATTCTGTGCGGTGTGGAGTGCTCCTCTCTTCTGGCTGGCTGGAGGTGATGGTGCGGCGGAGCAAGGAAGTGAAATGCGCTGAACCTTCGCGGAGGCGGCATGGCCACCCCCGCGAAAGGTGTGCGTAATGTCAACTACGGGACCACTTCTGGTTTGTCCCGCCATTGCAGGTCCACAGGACGATGGGGGTGCCGTTGGCGGTGCCGGCGCCGTTGGCGTCGAGGCACAGGCCCGACTGGACGTTGGTCACCGTGCCGTCGGCGTTGAGGTTCCATTGCTGGTTGGCCCCGTTGTCGCAGTCCCAGATGACGGCCCTGGTGCCGGGGCTGGTGCCGCCGCCCTCGGCGTCCAGGCACTTGCCGCCGTACACCTGGAGCTGTTTGGCGGAGGTGAGGTTCCACTGCTGGTTGGCGCCGCCGTTGCAGTCCCACAGGGCCACCTGGGTGCCGTTGGTCTGCGACTGGTTGGGCACGTCGACGCAGCGGCTGGAGGCCTGCCCGCGTAGCACGCCGCCGGTGCCGCCACCCTGGCCTGGGATGATCGTGAGGTTGTCGAACTGGGCGGTCTCGGTTGTGCCGGTGCCGACGCCGACCTGGCCCGCGCCGTAGGAGCCGTCGGTGACCGAGCCGACCTGGGTTCCGTCGATCGAGGCCGTGATGGTGCCGCCGGAGAACCCGAGCGCGAGGGTGTGCCAGCGGCCGGTGCCGAGCGCGGCGACCGTGCCGCTGCGCAGTGTCGTGAGGGCGGCATCGGTGGTGTTGCGCTGGATCTGCCAGGCGCCGGTTTCGGTGACCCGCAGATAGTAGGCGTTCAGCCCGGCAGGGCCGAAGCTGCGCTGGGCGCCTGCCCGGCCGACCAACTGGACATAGCCGCTCTGCTCCAGCAGCACATCGGTGGAGACCGTGTAGTTGTTCCAGCTCACGTCGCCGAGGAGTGCGTAAGGATCGGAGCCACCGGTCCACAGGATCGGCTGACGCGGGGCCATCTGGCGAACGCACCGGCCGGTCCGCCCGCCGCCGCAGGCGACGACCTCGAAGGAGCCCTGCTGGTCCATGAGGTACTTCGCCTCCCGGCCCACGGCGTAGGAGTCGAAGTTGTCGGAGTACGGCAGTGCGAGCGAGCCGCGGGCGGGGCTGGTGGCGGTGCCCTTGCCCTGGCCGGTGGTGGTGGTGATCGAGTACACGTAGCCAGGCTGGACCGTCAGCGAGAACGCGCCACCCGAGGGGGTGAGGTCGGCGGTGTGGACCAGGTAGTCGGAGAAGTTGCCGGAGTTGACGTTGCTCGCCCAGACGTGCACCTGCCCGGTGGGCAGGCCGCCGGTGGTGGAGAAGTTCAGCGTCTGGGCGACGGTGGCGTCCATCGTCTCGATGATCGTGCTGTAGTCCGAGGTGGTGGGAGACTTCAGCGACACATAGCTGCCGTTGTTGCGGTTGCCGCCGATGTAGCCGGAAGAGGTGTCCAGGTACTTCCAGCCCGGCGCGGTGAACTGGGAGGTGTGAGCCATCACCCAGGCGTTCTTGCCGATGGAGTAGTACCCCGACCACGGCTGCGGCGCGACGGCCATACCCATCGTGGCGAACGGGAGGTTCGGGGTGATCGCCGCGATGACCGGCCAGTTGATGTAGGCGGTCATCTTGCCGTCGATGTAGTCCCGGTTGATGCCCCTCGCGAGCGCCTTGCCGCCGTCGTTGTAGTCGTCAGAGCCGTTCTCGCTCGCCCACAATGTCTTGCCGGAGTTGATGGCGGTCGTCGAGCTTGGGCACTGCGACTGGGCGCCGCGGTAGCCGCACACGTAGTGGCCGCCGAAGACGTCGACGGCGTTCCGGAAGGCGGTGTTGTTCGCCGCGTCGTCGGCCACGCCGAAGCCCCAGTCGTCCGAGGCGACGATCTTCACGTTGCCGAACCCGCGGGAGTCCAGCGCCGTGTTCAGGTTGACGTACCAGTTGAGATCGCGGCCTTTCTCGTTCCACCCGCCCAGGTAGTCGATGGTCAGCCCGTGGCTGTTCTTGGCGCAGCTCAGCCAGTCGACCAGGTAGTTGATGGTGTCCTGCGACCAGAAGTTGCCGTTGCCCAGCCATCCCGGCGCACCCCAGGACAGACCCACCAGCTTGATGCCGGGGTTGCGCGCCTTGGCCTGCTCCATCAGCCACCACTCGTAACCCCGGTTGCAGTCGAGGTCACCGGAGGTGTGCCGGTGGCTCGGCTCGGCACCGCTCGTGGAGTTCGTGTCCCCGCCGATCTCCACCTTGAGGATCTGCATCGCCGCGCCGTACCCCGGCTTGAACAGATAATCGAGGATCTGAGCCCGCTGCGGCTCGGGGTAGTCGATCAGCAGGCGGCTGTTGCCCCCGCCACCGCTGATGGCGCCCACACCATCGAACGTCCGGCCGGCGGAACCGCCGTTGATCGTGATCCCTACGGCCGCCTGTGAGGACGGCACGCCGACCAGGGACATCACGGCCGCCAGCAGTGCGGCCACGACAAGCGCGGTCACGCGTGCCCGGTTGTCTCTTCCCCGGCTCATGGGTCCCTCCATTTGGTCATGGGGCTGGATTGGATAGATCGCGATGAGCGAACACATCCGAGTAGTGCGAGCGGTACTGGGAGGTCCGCCGCGGGTGGCGGCACGGACGGCGGGGACGTGGCCGCAGGCCGGTGGCGTGCCTGGGGCCGTCACCGCCGGCAACCGAGCCTCGGAGTGGTCGCCGAATCCCGCTGTGAGACTCGGTCTCCCTCAACTGATGTGAGCGCTAACAATCAGTAGTCTCGGCGTTTACCTCTCTTCGTCGACTGATTGGAGGTGGTGTGCAGCGGAGCAAATACGACGCCCCACTGCCTTGTCAAGGGACGGTCTTTCCGTCCCTGCCGTGCCTTGTGTGTCGAAGGCACTCTCGTTTGCTCTTACCAGGATCGGGGCGCACTCCTGACAGGGTCTGTTCGTGATGAAACATTCATCGACCGGCGATGGTGATATTGCCTCATCGGGGCCGATGGGGCCACTTCGGCAGGCTGAAGAATCGGGCGGAGGGGGGCAGGAGACTTGACGGTTCTCGTTGCTTCGTATTTGCTCCGCCACACAACCACTCGGCCCGGCCCACGCGGAGGGGGGCACTCGATCCATCAGTTCAATGTTAGCGCTAACATTTCACCCGTCCCCCTGGCCGGCCGCGCGACCCCCGGAGGCCACGGGTGGAGTACGACATGAACGGTGGACGTGGCTATGTGGGGGGTCTGGGGCGTCGTTCCGGGCCGGCAGGCCCGCTTCCGACAGCATCGACGGAGCCGACTTCACCCGCTCAGCCCGGCATTCACCTCCGTGTATCTCTCTGACACCTAGTAGCTAGAGGAATCAGATGCGCAGAATCCTAGGAATGGCACTGGCGGCCGTACTGGCCGCGGGGTCCATGGTCGCGATCGCCGGTGAGACGTCGCCGGTCGCCGCTCTGGACAACGGCCTGGCCCGTACGCCCCAGATGGGCTGGAACGACTGGAACAGCTTCGGCTGCAACGTCAACGACGGTCTGGTCCGGCAGAGCGCGGACGCCATGGTCTCCAGCGGCATGGCGGCGGCGGGCTACACCTACGTCAACATCGACGACTGCTGGTCCACCAAGAGCCGGAATTCCAGTGGGGACCTGGTCGCCGACCCGCAGAAGTTCCCGAGCGGCATCAAGGCCGTCGCAGACTACGTCCACTCCAAGGGGTTGAAGCTCGGCATCTACTCGTCGGCCGGGACCACCACCTGCGCGGGCTACCCGGCGAGCCTGGGTAACGAGCGGAGGGACGCGGCCCTTTGGGCGTCCTGGGGGATCGACTACCTCAAGTACGACAACTGCGGCGACCACCAGGGCAAGAACGGGCAGCAGCGGTACTCGGCCATGCGGGACGCGCTGGCCGCGACCGGACGTCCTATCGTGTACAGCCTGTGCAACTGGGGGCAGGAGAGCGTGTGGACCTGGGGTATGCCCGTGGGCAACTCCTGGCGCAACACGGGTGACATCGGGTCGAACTGGAACTCGATCATGGGCATCTTGGATCAGCAGGTCGGGCTCGACGGGTATTCGGGTCCGGGCGGCTGGAACGACCCCGACATGCTGGAGGTCGGCGTCGGCTCTGTGACGGGGACCGAGGGCAGGGCGCACTTCAGCCTGTGGTCGCTGCTGAACGCGCCGCTCATCGCCGGAAACGACATCCGCACGATGAGCGCCGACACCCGCACGATCCTCACCAACACCGAGGTCATCGCGGTCAACCAGGACTGGGGAGGCAGGCAGGGCTACAAGATCAGCGACAACGGGAACCTGGAGGTCTGGCGCAAGCCGATGTCCAACGGCTCGGCCGCGGTCGTGCTGCTCAACCGGAGCACTTCGACCGCGACGGTCTCCACCACCGCCTCCGCCCTGGGGCTGGGGTCCGCGTCCTCCTATTCGGTGCGCGACCTGTGGGCGCACACGACGACCTCCTCCTCCGCGACGATCAGCGCGTCGGTACCAGGGCATGGGGCGGCCATGTACATCGTGAGCGGAGGGGGAACCCCCAGCCCCAGCCCGACGCCGACTGCTCCGGGTACAGGCGCGATCAAGGGCGCGGGCTCGGGCAGGTGCCTGGACGTCACGGGTTCCTCTCAGGCCAACGGTACGCAGGCGCAGATCTGGGACTGCAACGGCCAGGCCAACCAGCAGTGGACGCCGAACGCCTCCGGTGAGCTGCGGGTCTACGGCAACAAGTGCCTGGATGTGTACAACCGGGGCACCGCCGACGGTACGAACGTGATCATCTGGGACTGCAACGGGCAGAACAACCAGCAGTGGCGGTTCAACACCGATGGCACCATCACCGCCGTCGGCGCGAACAAGTGCCTGGACGTGCCCGACAACGCCACGGCCAACGGCACCAAACTCATCATCTGGTCCTGCAACGGTGGAGCGAACCAGCGCTGGACCCGCACCTGACCCCTCACACGCACCTTCGCGGGGGCGGCCGTGCGGCCTCCGCGAAGGCGTCCATCATGTCGGCCGCGCGACCTTGTTAGCGCTAACAGGCACTCGGCACTTCGTAGGACAACCCGGGAGTACTCATGAAGATCCCCCGCGTCCGGCTCTGGCTCTCCGCCGTGGCCGCCGCACTGGTGGCCGCGGTCGGCGCGGCCGGCCCGCTGACCACGACCGCCGCCAATGCCGCGGCCGGATGCCGCGTCGAGTACACGGTGAGCAGTCAATGGCAGGGTGGTTTCGGTGCGAACGTGAACATCACCAATCTGGGTGACCCGGTCAGCGGGTGGCGGCTGACGTGGTCGTTCGCTGCCGGACAGACGGTCACCCAGCTGTGGAACGGCTCGGTGACCCAGTCAGGGGCCCAGGTCACGGTCACCAGCGTCAGCTACAACGGGACGCTGGCCACCGGGGCGAGCACGGCCTTCGGCTTCAACGGCACCTGGAACGGCAGCAACCCGGTGCCAGGGAGCTTCGCCCTGAACGGCACCAGCTGCACCGGCGGCGTGACCACCTCGCCCAGCCCTTCGCCCAGCACGTCTCCGAGCTCCTCGCCCTCATCGTCTCCGGGCGGCGGGTCGCTGCCGTGTGACATCTACGCTTCGGGTGGCACGCCGTGTATCGCCGCGCACAGCACGGTGCGGGCGCTCTACGGTTCCTACAACGGCAACCTCTACCAGGTCAGGCGCTCGTCCGACAATACGACCAGGAACATCGGGGTGCTGAGCGCGGGCGGCTCCGCCAACGCCGCGGCCCAGGACTCCTTCTGCGCCGGCACGTCCTGTGTCACCACCGTCATCTACGACCAATCCGGCCGTGGCAACAACCTGGCCTACCAAGGGTCCGGTGGAGTCGGTGGCGCCGCGAGCCCCGCGAGCGCGACCACGGAAACGCTGACGGTGGGGGGCAGCAAGGCCTACTCGCTGTACATCAACCCGGGCAATAGCTACTGGAGGGACGGCCACCTGACGGGCGTGCCGACCGGCGCCTCGCCCGAAGGGATGTACATGGTGACCAGCGGCACGCACGTCAACAGCGGCTGCTGCTTCGACTACGGCAACAGCGAGACCACCAGGAGAGCAGACGGTGCGGGCGCCATGGACGCGATCTACTTCGGCACGAGCTGCTGGTTCGGCGGGTGCTCCGGATCCGGCCCGTGGGTCCAGGCCGACCTCGAATGGGGGCTCTACCCGGGCGGAAGCCAGTCGTGGAACCCGAACCAGAGGGCCTTCACGAGCAAGTTCGTCACGGCGATGCTGAAGAACAACGGGACGTCGCGATTCGCGATCAAGGGCGGCAACGCCCAGTCCGGCGGCATGACCACGTTGTGGGACGGCGGGCTTCCGAGCGGATACAGCCCCATGAAGAAGCAGGGGGCCATCATCCTGGGAAGCGGCGGTGACTGCTGCATCGACAACAGGAACCAGAGCGCGGGGACGTTCTACGAAGGAGCCATGGTCTCTGGCTACCCGTCCGACGCCACCGAGAACGCCGTGCAGGCCAACATCACCGCCGCCGGCTACCGCTAGGCCGCTACGGATCGCCCGGTTCGCGGCTCCGGTGCGGCGGGACCCGCCGCACCGGAGGCACCCTCCCCAGGATCGAAGTGCACACCTTGTTCGGACCACCCTGGCTCAACTAGGCGGCCTTCACGGCGGCCCGGTCGATGATCGTGGTGAGGTCCAGGCCGGGGGGAAGGGTGCCGAAGGCGTGGCCCCAGTCGCCATCCAGCCGGGAGGCGCAGAAGGCGTCGGCGACGGCCGGGTGACTGTGCCTGACCAGCAAGGACGCCTGGAGGACAAGGGTGAGCCTTTCGGCGACCCGGCGGGCGTGGTGATCGGCGGTGGCCATGTCGGCGAGGGACTTCTTGGTCTCGCCGATGGCGGCGTCGAGGCGGCGGTCGGCGCCCGCGGCGAGATCCACCTCCTCGAAGAAGGCGTCGAGAGCGTGGGGTTCCTTCTCGATGGACCGGAGCACGTCCAGCGCGGCGACGTTGCCCGACCCCTCCCAGATGCCGTTGAGCGGGGACTCCCGGAACAGCCGCGGCATCTGCGACTCCTCGACGTACCCGTTGCCGCCGAGGCACTCCAGCGCCTCGGCCGCGTGTACCGGGGCGCGCTTGCACACCCAGTACTTGGCGGCGGCCAGAGCCGTGCGGCGCAGCACGCCCTCGCCGGTCTCGCCGCGGATCGCCTTGTCGGTGGCCCCGGCCAGGCGCATCATGACGGCGGTGGCCGCCTCCGACTCAAGCACCAGGTCGGCGAGCACGTTGCGCATCAGGGGCTGTCCGGCGAGCGCCCTGCCGAACGCCTTGCGATGGGTGGCGTGGTGGACGGCCCGCGTCACCCCGTACCGCATGCCCGAGGCCGAGCCGATGACGCAGTCGAGCCGGGTCATGTTGACCATCTCGATGATGGTCCTGACCCCCCGGCCCTCCTCGCCGACCAGGTAGGCCGCCGCGCCCTCGTACTCCACCTCGGCCGAGGCGTTGGACCTGTTGCCGAGCTTGTCCTTCAGGCGCATGATCCGCATGGCGTTGCGCGAGCCGTCCGGCAGCACGCGGGGGAGCAGGAAGCACGAGAGCCCGCCCGGGGCCTGCGCGAGGATCAGGAAGACGTCGCACATCGGGGCCGAGTTGAACCACTTGTGCCCGGTGATGGCCCAGGTGCCGTCGCCGAGCGGTTCGGCCCTGGTGGTGTTCGCGCGGACGTCCGAGCCGCCCTGCTTCTCGGTCATCGCCATTCCCGCGAGTACGCCGCGCTTGGCGGAGGCCGGCCGCAGGCCGAAGTCGTAGTTCCTGGACGCCAGCGGCCCCTCCCACTCGGCCGCCAGGGCAGGGGTGTGCCGCAGCGCCGCCACGCTGGCGTACGTCATAGAGATCGGGCAGCCGTGACCCGCCTCCACCTGCGACCACACGTAGAACTTGGCGGCGCGGGCCACGTGGGCTCCGGGCCGGGGCGAGGTCCAGGGGGTGGCGTGCAGGCCGTGGCCGACGGCAACCGCCATCAGTTCGTGCCACGCGGGATGGAACTCCACCTCGTCGATCCGGTTGCCGTACCGGTCGTGGCTGCGCAGGACGGGCGGGTGCTCGTTGGCGAGACGGCCCCACTCCTGCGCCCTGGACGACCCGGCGAGCGTGCCGAGGGTGCGCAGCTCTCCGAGCGCCCAGTCGGCGCCCTCGCGCTTCACGCCCTCCACCAGGCTCGGGTCGGCGGAGACGTCGTGGCCGGTGAGCGGGGGGGCCTGGTTGAAGACATCGTGTGTCAAGGGAGCCTCCGGGTGAATCGACGCGCACTTCTGGGTCGCGAAGCACACTTCTTGATACGCGCTTCGCCATCCATCTCAACATTTCGCGGGAACAGTGGGATGCTCGGGTGGCTTAGCGAGGAGGGGTGGGGCCGGTGGAGGCGCCTGGGCAAACCGACGACCGGTCGCTTCACCAGCGCGTCGTGGGCGGGGACGAGAGCGCCTTGGGCGAGGTGCACGACCGGCTGTACTCACTGGTGCTGGGGCTCGCGCTGCGGGTCACGCGCGACCGGGTGATCGCCGAGGACATCGTCCAGGAGGTCTTCGTCACCTTCTGGGAGCGCCCGCTGGCCTTCGACCCCGACCGGGGCTCGCTGCGCTCGTGGCTCGCGACGATCGCCCACCGGCGCGCCGTCGACCACGTCCGCACCGAGGAGCGCCACCGGGTCTCGGCACTCGGCCCGCGCCTGGCGGAGCCGGAGCCGAGCCCGCTCGAAGAGTGGGTCCTCGCCGCCGACGAGGTCGCCCGGGTGCGGCTCGCGGTCAGCCGGCTTCCCAGTGGCCTGCGCGAGGCCATCGAGCTGGCGTACTACCGTGGCCGTACCTACCGCCAGGCGGCGGAGGATCTCGGCCTGCCGGAGGGGACCGTGAAGTCCCGGATCCGCCTGGGCCTTCGCAGGCTCGCCGACGAGCTTGCCGAAGAGGAGGTGTGACGGTGGATCGCGACCCGGGACCCGGCGAGAAGATCCCCGGCACCCCCGACCCGTTCACACGCCTGAGCCTCGACATGATGTCCGTGGCCGTCGACGGACCGCCTCACGGCTCCCTGGCGCGGCTGCTGGCGGCCGCGCGCTCCGCCCGCCGTCCGGCCGTCGTCACCGGGTTCGCCGCCTCGTACGCCGGGCGGGTCGCCGCCATGGACGCCCTGCTCGCATCCGCCTCGCCCGGCGACTGGTCACGCAAGATCGTCGAGGGCTGGACACTCCAGCAGCTCGTGGGCCACCTGGCCGCCACCGACAGCCTGGTCGCCGCCGCGATCGGCGCCCCGGTGGCCGGTCCGCCGCTGGCCGCCAACGACACCCTGGGCCGCACCGCCGACATGATCGCCTTCGTTGACGGCCTGACGCCCGAGCGCACCCGTGCCGAGTGGCGCGCCCAGGCGGAGGCGATCTGCGAGCGCGCGGCCACGATGGAGCCCGCCACACCGGTCGACCCGGGTGGCATGAGCTTCCCGGTGTCCGACCACCTGCTCGCCCGCATGCTGGAGACCTGGATCCACACCCACGACGCCGCCACGGTGATCGGGCTGTCCCTTCCCCGGCCGCTCTCCGAGCACCTGCACCCGACGGCCGACTTCTGCGCGCGGCTGCTCCCCTGGACGATGCTGCTCTCCGGCGTCGACGGCGGAGGCCGCGCCGTACGGCTCACGCTGACCGGGCCCGGCGGAGGTGCCTGGCACGTTCCCCTCGACGTCGCCCGCACGGCCGTACCCGACGACGGTTCTCCGGCGCACGCCGAGCTCACCTGCGACGTGGTGAAGTTCTGCTTCCTCCTCGGCGGGCGCGGCACCCCCGCCACGATCCCCGCGGGGGTGGCGGGGGACGCCGCCCTGGCCCGCGACGTGCTGGAGGCGGCCCCCGCCCTGTCGGGCCCCTGACGGCGGGATTCCTCCTTTCGGAGGATCGGACTGGCGGGGACATCGCGCTAGATTCGTTGGCATGAACGATCCGGGTGGTATGCGCGCCTCGGACGCCGAGCGCGAGGCCGTGGTGGAGCGGCTCAGGGAAGCGTCCGTCGAAGGACGTCTGACGCTGTCGGAGCTGACCGAGCGCACCGAGGCCGCCTACCTCGCCACCAGCCACGCCGAGCTGGCCCAGCTCACGGCCGACCTGCCGGGGGCCGCCGACGCCCGGCCGTTCCCCGCGAGCGCCCCCGCGTCCCCCCGCCCCGGCGTGGCCAGGCGCTGGTACGTCGCGGTCATGGGCGACACCAAGCGGCGCGGCAAGTGGCGGGTCGACCAGGAGATCGGCGCGGTCGCGGTGATGGGCGACGTGACGATCGACCTGCGCGAGGCGGAGGTGCGCTCCAATGAGGTCGACATCGTCGCCACGGTGATGATGGGGAGCGTGAAGATCATCGTCCCGGACGGCGTGGACGTCGACCTGAGCGGCGTCGCCATCATGGGGGACAAGAAGGTCAACGTCCTGGAGGCGCCTCCCGGGCAGAACGTCCCGGTGATCCGGGTCCGTGCGTACGTCCTGATGGGCGACGTCAAGGTCATCGGCGACTCCCGCGCCAAGCCCATCAACCGGGTGCGGGCCGCCTGGAACGAGTGGGCGGGGGAGCGGCGGGAGCTGGTCCGCGAGGAGCTGCGTGCCCTCCACGCGCAGCGTCACGAGCTTCACCGGGCCTACCATGACGCGATGCGCGAGCAGCGTCACGAGTGGCGCGAGCAGCGCCGCCAGGCCCGCAGAGACACCCGCCGGGGCGGCCCCCCGATGCCGCCGTTCCCTCCCGAGCCCCCGTATCCGCCCCGCCCGTAGCAGTGCTGGGGCTCGGGCGGACCGGCGCCGGCTACGCCGTCCCATACCCGCCCCGCTCGTAGCGGGGTCACGGCAACCGGCGGAGACGGCCTCTGGTTCGTTCGGATCGGCCGGTCAGGTGCCGGCGGCGGCCGCCGCCGCTTCGGCGGTCTGGATGGCCTTGCGAAGGGCCTGCGGCACCGGGGCCACCACCTCCGACAGCTCGTCGCTCCGCTTGCGGAGGGCGCGCCACTGGGCCCGGGGCCGGACGGTACGGAGCCTCACCGCCGCCGCGAGGGCCGCGAGCGCGGCGTCCCTCGGGTCGAGCCGCGACGCGGGCTGCCCGGCGCGCAGGGCCGTGGACGCCATACCGACCAGTTGCCTCACCACGCGGGTGTCGCGAACGCTCACCCGGGCCGTGGGGAAGACGCCGAGGAAGCGGCCGTGCTCCACGCGGATCCAGCCGCCGGACTCCAGCCGGTCGCGCACCTCCCGCGCGGTGGCGCCCGAGCCCTTGCTCACCCAGTGCTGCCAGGTGCGCCGCCGCGAGCCGGCGATCTGCTGGAGCACGCCGTCGAGCAGGGGATCGGCCACCGCCGGGGTGCGGGCGACCGGTCCGCCGGTCGCGTCGGCGAGGTGGCCCTGGATCAGCAGCTCGGCGAGGACGCCCGCGCGCAGGAGGTAGCCGAGGTGCCGGCGCTCGGCCGTGCGCCCCCGCTCGGTGTCGTAAGCGAGCAGGTAGACCCGCTCATGCAGGGACTCGGGTATGTTCACCGGTCACTCCTCTCCCTCACCGGTGTGTCCACCACCGGTGTGTCCAGCGCCGATGTGGTCGTCGCTCGCCGCTTCGGCGCTGTCGTCGTCTTTCGGGGGGCGGCCACGACGGGGCATGCGCCCCACGTCGCCGGGGAGCCGGCCGGAGCTCGCGAGGGCCCGGCGGAGCAGGAACTCGATCTGCGCGTTCGTGCTGCGGAGCTCGTCCCCCGCCCACCGGGTTATCGCGTCGTGAACGGCCGGGTCGAGCCGCAGGAGGATCTTCTTCCGCTCGCTCACTGGTACAGGGAGCCGGTGTTGACGACCGGCTGCACATCCCTGTCGCCGCACAGCACGACGAGCAGGTTGCTCACCATGGTCGCCTTCCGCTCGTCGTCGAGGTCGACGACGTCCGCCGCGTCGAGCCGGTGCAGGGCCGCCTCGACCATGCCCACCGCCCCCTCCACGATCTGCCGCCTGGCGGCGACCACCGCGCCGGCCTGCTGGCGTCGCAGCATGGCCTGGGCGATCTCCGGGGCGTACGACAGGCGGGTGATCCGCGACTCGATGACCTTGACCCCGGCCGACGCGACGCGCGCGGAGATCTCGGCCGACAGCCTGCCGGTGATCTCGTCGGCGTTGTCGCGGAGCGAGAGCTGGCCGGTGTCGTGGGAATCGTACGGGTAGCTGCCCGCGATGTGGCGGACGGCCGTCTCCGTCTGGATGGAGACGAACTCCACGAAGTCGTCGACCTCGAAGACCGCCTTCGCGGTGTCCTCCACCTGCCACACCACGACCGCGGCCATCTCGATCGGGTTGCCGTCGGCGTCGTTGACCTTGGCGACGCCGGTCTCGTGGTTGCGGATCCTGGTCGAGATCTTCCGCTTCTGCGTGAACGGGACCACCCAGCGCAGTCCGTCAGTGCGCACCGTGCCGAGGTAGCGGCCGAGGAGCTGCACGACCCTGGCCTCCCCGGGGGCGATCGCCATCATGCCGCTGAGCAGCAGGACCGCCGCCACCAGCAGGAAGATCCCCACCGGCACCAGAACGGCGGACCCACCCTCGTTCGCCCGGTTCAGCAGCAGGACGCCCGCGATCGCCATGAGCACGATCAGGCCGAGCATGGGCCAGCCGGACACGCTGAGCGGTCGCCGCTCGCTCACCTGCGGCGCCGGCATCTCCACGGCCACCTTGTCGATCTTCTCCATCGCTGCCACCGTCCGTCGTGGATTGTCGTCGATAGGCAAAACCATAGCAAAGTGATATCACTTTTCCAACCCCCGGTCCGGCCGGTGACGTGGCGGTGTCCTCGGGCGCGATCTTCACCGAGGCCCGCGCCAGCCGCCGCTGAACGGCCGTGTCCAACTTAGCGATCATGGAAGCTTCTCCCGTCCAGACGGCACGTCGTCGCCGTATCGGTCCGATCGGGGTGTTACAACGAAGATGATCGACTGGCCGAGGGACCACCCGTGAGGGTCGTGAGGTCGTCGAGGTCTCCTCCCCCCTCAAGTCGGCCTAGGGATGAGGAGCTCATGAGGAATCTCCTGCCGGTGCCGCGGCGGCGTGCCGCGGCTTCGCGACCGGCGCAGGCGCGGGTGGACGGGACGGGGGCGATTCCCACCGCGGGCCCGTCCCGGTTGTTCCTCTCGGCGGTCCTCGCGTTCGTCCCGGTGATGGCCGCGCTCGTCGCCACCCAGGCCGGTGCGCGCGCGCCGCAACCGCGCGTGAGCCTGGGGGCCGCCGGCGCCTTCGCGGTCCTGGCCGGGAGCACCGTCACCAACACCGGCTCCAGTGCGGTCACCGGGGATCTCGGCCTGAGCCCGGGTACGTCCGTGACCGGCTTCCCGCCCGGCACGGTGGCGGGAACCATCCACGCGGCCGACGCCGCCGCCGCGCAGGCGCAGGCCGACCTGACCGCCGCCTACGACGACGCCGCCTCCCGGACCCCCGCCACCACCGTGCCGACAGAACTCGGCGGGACCACTCTGACGCCCGGCGCCTGGGTGAAGTCCGCCTCCTTCATCGAGGCGTTCCGGAGGATGGCCCCCGTCA
>NZ_JBEZFH010000089.1:0-27631 GCF_040649355.1 Sphaerisporangium sp. NPDC049002
GGCGGGCGCTGCGGCCCCATGTCGCGCGGCAGCATGCGGTGGGCGTCCACGGCCGCGACGAGCAGCGCGGTGGCGTCGGCCGGCCGCCGGTTCTGGTCGCGGTCGGTCGCCGAGAGGACCAGCGTGTCGAGCAGGGGCGGCACGTCGCCCGCCAGCGAGGACGGCGCGGGCACCCGGTCGTGCACGTGCCGGTAGGCCACCGACATGGGGTTGTCGCCCTGGTAGGGCTGGCGCCCGGTCAGCAGCTCGAACAGCATCACCCCGGCGGCGTAGACGTCGCTGCGCGCGTCGGCGACCCCGGCGGTGACCTGCTCGGGCGACATGTAGGCGATCGTGCCGATCATGACGCCGGTGCGGGTCTGGTTGCCCGCCTCGATCGCCCTGGCCAGGCCGAAGTCGACGACCTTGACCCGGCCGTCGTCGGTCAGCAGGACGTTCTCGGGCTTCACGTCACGGTGCACCATGCCCGCCTGGTGGGCCGCGCCGAGCGCGGCGAGCACCGGGATCATGATCTCCAGGGCCTCGCGGGCCGGCAGGCGCTTCCTCTCGCGCAGCACGTCGCGCAGGGTGCGCCCCGGGACGTACTCCATCGAGAGGTAGACGTGATCGCCGTCGGTGCCCTGGTCGAAGACGTGCACCACGTTGGGGTGCGACAGGCTGGCCACCGACTTGGCCTCGCCGATGAACCGCCGTACGAAGTCGGGGTCCTCGGCCAGCGATCGGTGCATCACCTTCAGAGCCACCGTGCGGTCGAGCCGGATGTCCAGGGCCAGGTAGACGGCGGCCATCCCACCCCGGGCGATCCGGGACTCAACGCGATAGCGCCCGTCCAGCAGCCGCCCTACAAGGGGGTCCGCAACCGTCGTGTCCACGGGAGTGAGTTTACGGGCGGTTTGCCAGGGGGAGGGCAAGCACATCCCAAACCGATGCCGACATGTTTTCCCGTCAGGAAGGCGTTGATGGCTCTCCGCCGACCGGTTCGACGGCCGGCGAGGACGCCTCAGCGTACCGGCGCCGGGGTATCCGGCCCGCCAGGCGCGCCCTACGACCCGCCGTGACGGCGTCGCGCATAGCCCCCGCCATCAGGCCGGGCCTGCGGGCCCGCGTCACCGCGCTGGCGAGCAGGACCGCGTCGCATCCGAGCTCCATCGCCAGGGCCGCGTCGCTCGCCGTGCCGATGCCGGCGTCCAGGATGACAGGGACGCCCGCCGCCTCCACGATGAGCTCGATGTTGTGCGGGTTGCGGATCCCGAGCCCCGAGCCGATCGGCGCGCCGAGGGGCATCACGGCCGCGCACCCCGCCTGCTCCAGCCGCCGCGCGAGCGCCGGGTCGTCCCCGATGTAGGGCAGCACCACGAATCCGTCGGCCACCAGCCTCTCGGCGGCGTCGAAGGTCTCGATCGGGTCCGGCAGCAGGGTGCGCTCGTCGCTGATCACCTCCAGCTTCACCCAGTCGGTGCCGAGCGCCTCGCGGGCCAGGCGCGCGGTCAGCACCGCCTCGCCGGCCGTGAAGCAGCCGGCGGTGTTGGGCAGCACCCTCACGCCCCGGTCGCGCAGGACGTCGAGCACCGACCCCCGCGAAGCCGGGTCCAGGCGCCGCATCGCCACCGTGGTGATCTCGGTGCCGGACGCGGCCAGCGCCTGGTCCAGCACCTCAAGGGACGGGGCGCCGCCCGTTCCCATGATCAGGCGCGAGCGGAACTTCTCGCCGCCGAGGACCAGCGCGTCGTCCATGGGGTCCGCGTCGACGGTGACGGGGCCCTCACGCCGCTCGCCGGTCGCAAGGACGGGGCTCGTGTCTCGCCGGTCAGCCACCCTGCACCGCCGTGAGCACCTCGACGCGGTCGTTCTCGCCGAGCGGGGTCGACTGCCACGCGCCCCGCCGCACGACCTCGTCGTTCAGGGCGACCGCGACCCCGGCGACGGCCGAGGTCAGCGTCTGGACGGCCTGGGCGACGGTGGTGCCGGGGGGCAGGTCGTGGGGGGAGCCGTTGATGGTCACTCTCATCGCGCTTCCGGGGCGGGAGACCCCGGCCGGCGGCCGGGGGAGGAGCCCCGTTCCTCCTTCGTCCATCGGTGAGGGCCGGTGATGTCCTTGTGCCGCGCCCCGCCGAAACGCAGGGGCGAGCAGATCGCCGCGAAGGCCGGGCCGGGCCGTCCGGCCGGATCGTGGCCGGGAGGGAGCCCCCCTTCGTGGCCGGGGCCGGCGTCCGGGGCCGGCTCCCCGGCGTCCGGAGCCAGTTCCCCGGCGACGAGGTCGGCGGTCAGGGGACAGAGCAGGACGCCGCCGCGGTGGTGGCCGGTGGCCAGCACGAGCCCCGGGAGCGTGGTCCGCCCGATGACCGGGAGGTTGTCGGGGGTCCCCGGGCGCAGGCCGGCGGACAGGCCGGTCACCTCCAGCTCGGTGACGCCCGGTACGAGCTCGCGCGCGTCGCGCAGCAGCTCCCACAGGGCTCCGGCGGTCACGCGGGTGTCGAACCCCATCTCCTCCTGGGTGGCCCCGAGCACGATCTCCCCGTCGCCGCGCGGCACCATGTACGCGCTGGACCCGTGGACCACCCCGCGCACACAGCGGCCGAGGAACCCCGGAGCGCCGCGCAGCCGCATGATCTGGCCCTTGACGGGGCGCACCGGCGGGAGGACCTCCGGAGGCAGGCCGTCCAGGGATCCCGACCAGGCTCCGGCGGCCAGCACCACCTGGTCCGCGGCGATCGCCCCGCCGCCCGCCAGCCGTACCCCGCGCACCGCGTCGCCCTCGACGGCGAAGCCAGTGACGCGGTCGGCGACCATGCCCACCCCCCGGCGCGAGAGCGCGGCGAGCAGCGCGGCCGTCACCCGGCGCGGATCCACCCAGGCGTCCCCCGGAGCGAGGACGCCGCCGCGGACCGAGGGGGCGAGCATCGGCTCGGCGCGGCGGCACTCGCGCCCCGTCAGGCGTTCCACGGGGAGCGAGAGCTTCTCCATGAAGCCGGCCAGTTCGCCGAGCGCCGCGAGGTCGTCGGCGCCGAAGGCGACGTCCAGGGTGCCGTCGGTGCGGTAGTCGACGTCCATCCCGGACTCGCCGGCCAGCTCGGCGGCGAAGCCGGGCCAGCGGGCCAGGGACGCGAGGCCGAGCCGGAGCAGGGGCTCCTCGGTGTAGGTGACCTCGCTCACCGGGGCGAGCATCCCCGCCGCCGCGTGTGAGGCGCCCGAGCCGGGCGCCGGGTCCACCACGGTCACCGCGTGCCCGCGCTGGGCGGCGCGCCAGGCGACCGACAGGCCGATCACACCCCCGCCCACGACGACCACGTCCGCGTGCGTGTCCACCAAAGGTCCCGCTCCCTTCGCCGGCATGATCCGGATCAGGTTTCTGGCGGTCGAGGGCCGTGAGCCCTCCTCTCAGCCCGGTCTCGCCGGACTCCCGCGCGTGCTGACGACACCAGCCTATTCCTGCCTCCGTACGACTTGCGCACCTGCTTGAGTGTTCTCATTACTGCCTGTGCGCGATAGTGAGCCAATTCGTTACCAAATCGCCGTTGGCGAGTTACCCGGCTGGCCGCTTAGGGTCAGGATGTGAATCATGTCGTGGTGGTCGGAGCCGGACTGGCCGGCGTGCGGAGTGTCGAGGCGCTGCGGGCGCGCGGGTACCGAGGACGCGTCACTCTGGTCGGAGATGAGAACCATCGCCCCTACGATCGTCCCCCCTTGTCGAAGGCCGTGCTGCTCGGCGACCTGGATTCCACGGTCGTCGACTCCGACCTCGGCGCCCTCGACGTCGACCTGCGCACCAGCGTGTCGGCCAAGGGCCTGCGCCACGGCGCGCTGGAGACCACGGAAGGCGAGCTGGAGTACGACGGCCTGATCATCGCCACCGGCGCCTCGCCCATCAGGCTGCGCGGCGAGGGCGCCCAGCACGTGCTCCGCACCATCGACGACGCGCTCGCCCTGCGGGAACTGCTGGTCCCCGGCGCCCGCGTGGTGGTCGTCGGCGCGGGCTGGATCGGCGCCGAGGTCGCCACGGCGGCGCGCCGCGCCGGATGCGAGGTGACCGTCGTCGAGGCCGCCCAGTCACCGCTGGCCGTCGCCCTCGGCACCGAGGTGGGCGGGCGCACCGTGCCCTGGTACGCCGAGGCGGGCATCGACCTCAGGCTCGGCACGATGGTCGGCTCGGTCGACCCGGGCGGCCTGACCATGATGGACGGCTCGTGGATCCCCGCCGACGTGGTGGTGACCGGCGTCGGCGTGCGGCCCACCGTCGGGTGGCTCGCGGGCTCCGGCGTGGAGATCGACAACGGCGTCGTGGTCGACGAGCACCTGCGCACCTCGATGGAGGGCGTGGTGGCGGTCGGCGACTGCGCGAACTGGTGGTCACGGCGCTTCGGCCGCCGCATGCGCGTCGAGCACTGGGACACCGCGCTGAACGCGCCCGAGACGGCCGTGGCCACGCTGCTGGGCGAGACCGCCGTCTACGACCCGGTCCCCTACTTCTGGTCCGAGCAGTTCGGCCGCATGCTGCAGTACGCCGGCCACCACGACGGCGCCCGGCTGGTGCTGCGCGGCGATCCCGCCACCGACCGCAAGTGGGCGGCGTGCTGGCTGACCGACGACCACCGGATGGCCGCTATTCTTACCGTCGACCGTCCCCGTGACCTGGTGCAGGGCCGCCGTATCGTCGAGGGCGGGCAAAGGCTCGATGTGGATCGCGCGATGGACCCCTCGGTACCCTTGCGTGACTGCTTGTGACCCCCTGTGGGGTGTTTGAGAAGAGGCACGACGTGGTAGTTGTGGTTCCGTGACGCTTTCTGTTGCGCAGATCGACCGGGAAACCGACCAGTTGGTGGGAGAGTGGCTCCCCCTCACGGAAGTGGGCAGGCGGCTCGGGCTGAGTGCCGGGCGTGCCAAGCAGCTTCTCAAGGACAAAAGGCTCATCGGAGTCCGGCGGGGCGGATCCGAGCCGGAGGTCCCCGCGGCCTTCATCGCCGGAGACGACGTGGTGAAGGGCCTCCCAGGGACGCTGACGGTCCTGTCCGACGCGGGCTACGACGACGTCGAGGCCCTGCGGTGGCTGTTCACCGCCGACGACTCCCTGCCGGGGGCCCCGATCGACGCGATCGTCGCGGGCCGCCACACCGAGGTGAAGAGGCGTGCCCAGGCGCTCGGTTTCTGACGCCAGGCTCTACCTCTGCACCGACGGGCGCCGCCGCCAGGGCGATCTAGACCGGTTCCTCGACGCCGTCCTCGCGGGCGGTGTGGACATCGTCCAGTTGCGCGAGAAGGGCCTGGAGGCCCGCGAGGAGCTCGCGCTCCTTGAGGTGTTCCGCGCGGCCTGCGACAGGCACGGGACCCTGCTCGCGGTCAACGACAGGGCCGACATCGCCTACGCGGCGCGTCCCGACGTGCTCCACCTCGGGCAGGACGACCTTCCCGTGGCCGTGGCGCGCGAGCTGCTCGGGCCGGACATCCTGATCGGGCGGTCCACCCACAGCGACGCGGAGGCGTCCGCGGCGGCGGCCGAGGAAGGCGTCGACTACTTCTGCTGCGGGCCGATCTGGCCGACGCCGACCAAGCCCGGGCGTTTCGCGCCGGGGCCCGGCCTGCTGAAGCACGCGGCGGCGCTGGACACCGACCGGCCGTGGTTCGGCATCGGCGGCATCGACCTCTCCACGCTGGACGAGGTGATGTCGTACGGCGTGACGCGCGTCGTGGTCGTACGGGCCATCACCGAGGCCGACGACCCGGGCGCGGCGGCCGCCGAGTTCGCCCGCCGCCTCGCGGCGGCCTGACACCCCGGCTCACGGCGCCCTCGCGCCGCACCGACCCGAGCTTCGCGCTGCTGACCTGGGCCTAGCGTTACGGACCTGGGCCTTGCGTTACGGACCTGGGCCTTGCGTTACGGACCTGGGCCTTGCGGTGCTGACCCCGGCCTTGCGGTGCCGTACGGCCCGTCGTGGGCTCAGCTCCGGCGCGAGGTGGCGGCCACCGCCAGCTCGGCGAGGGCGTCGCGGGCCTCGCCGGTGATCGGCGCGCGCTCCAGCGAGCTCAGCGCGTCGTCCAGGTAGCGCTTGATCGTCTCCTCGCTCGCCGTCAGCGCCCCGGTCTCCTCGATGATCTCGCGAAGCCGCTCGACGCCGGCCGCGTCCAGGCCGGAGTCTCCGAGCAGCCGCCGCACGTCGGCGGCCTGCCCGTCGGACGCGGCCGAGAGCGTGCGGGCGATCAGCATGGTGCGCTTGCCCTCGCGCAGGTCGTCGCCCGCCGGTTTGCCGGTCTCCGCCGGGTCGCCGAACACGCCGAGGACGTCGTCGCGGAGCTGGAAGGCGATGCCGACCTTCTGGCCGTACTCCACGCACAGCCGGTCGAGCCACGGCTCCTGACCGCGCGCGGCGAGCAGCAGGCCGAGGCGCAGTGGCTGCTCCACGGAGTACTTGCCGCTCTTGTGGAGGGCGACCCTCAGCGCGCTGTCGAAGGTGTTGTCCCCGTGCGCCTGCTCCAGCAGGTCGAGGTACTGCCCGCACATCAGCTCCGTGCGCATGAGGTCGTGTACCGGCTCTGCCGCGGCGAGCGCCTCGGCCGGCAGGCCGCTCGTACGCCACATCTCGCTCGACCAGACCAGCAGCAGGCTGCCCAGGAGCACCGCCGCCCCCTCGCCGAACTGGACCGACGAGCCCCGCCAGCCGGACTCCTCGTGCATGGCCTGGAACCGCCGGTGCGCGGCGGGCTTGCCACGGCGCAGGTCGCTCGCGTCCATCACGTCGTCGTGGATCAGCGCGCTCGCCTGGAGCAGCTCCAGCGACGCCGCCGCGGTGTAGATCGCGGGGTCTTCCTCCCCGCCCGCGCCACGCCAGCCCCAGTAGCAGAAGGCCGGGCGCAGCCGCTTGCCCCCCGACAGGAAGTCCTCCGCGGTCGTCACCAGGGGACTCAGCTCGGGGGCGCTGACCAGGGGACGCTGCCGGTCGACGAACATCCGGAGGCGGCGGTCCACCTCGGAGCGGAAGGCGTCCGACAGGGCGAAGGAAGTGGTCATGCTCTGAGATTAACGGCCACACGAGAGCGCCCCGATTACCTGCCCCCGGTGTGATCTCGCTCATGGGGGAAAGAAGCGGCGTGGAGCTTGGGTGAGAGTGGGCAGCCTGTGAGCTTGCGAAGCCGGGGAAGACGTCGCACAACACGGCCGTGAACCCAGGTGGCCCTGTGCGACGCGAAGCCGGTCCAAGGAGCGCACGTTCACCAGGGGTGTGGGCCGGACCGGACCTGTAGCCTTGGGACCATGGCTCTGGGTCGTCCTTCATTCCTGCCCGACCGCGTTCCCACCGTCCGGGAGCTGCTCGCCTCCGGGGGGCGGTCGTTCTCCTTCGAGTTCATGCCGCCGAAGACCGATGAGGGCGCGCGGCTGCTGTGGCGCGCGATCCGCGAGCTGGAGGCGCTTCGCCCCACGTTCGTCTCCGTGACGTACGGCGCGGGAGGCTCCACCAGAGACCGCACGGTCGAGATCGTCGAGCGGCTGGCCCACGAGACGACGCTCACGCCGGTCGCCCACTTCACCGCCGTCGACCACTCGATCCGCGAGCTGCGCCACCTGATCGGCAGGTTCGCCGACGCGGGCGTGCGCAACATCCTCGCCGTGCGCGGCGACCCCCGCGGCGCCGACCCGCTGGCCGAGTGGGTCAAGCATCCCGAGGGTGTGCTGTACGCCGAGGATCTCGTGCGCCTCATCCGCCAGGCGGGCGACTTCTGCGTGGGGGTGGCCGCCTTCCCCTACCGTCATCCGAGGTCGCCGTCGATCGAGTCCGACACCGACTACTTCGTGCGCAAGTGCCGGGCCGGTGCCGACTACGCCATCACGCAGATGTTCTTCAAGGCCGACGAGTACCTCCGGCTGCGCGACCGGGTGGCGGCCCAGGGCTGTGACACGCCGATCATTCCCGGCATCATGCCGGTGACCCAGATAAGCACGATCGCGCGGTCGGAGCAGCTGTCGGGCGCCCCCTTCCCGCCCGAGGTGGCCGAGCGCTTCGCGGCGGTCGCCGACGACCCCGCGGCGGTGCGCAGCCTCGGCATCGAGCACGCCGCCGAGCTGTGCCAGACCCTCCTCGACGAGGGAGCGCCGGGCATCCACTTCATCACCTTCAACAAGTCGAGCGCCACCCGCGAGGTCTACCAGGCCCTGGCCCCGACGCCTGTGCCCACCCCGGTCCCCGCGGGCTAGCGGACCTCTACGTCAGGGGGCGCAGGGGGAGCGTGCTGCCCACGATCGCGTAGTGCTCGTAGCCGCCGGGGAAGACGAACATGCTCATGAGGTCGATGAAGCCGAGCCGGCGGTAGAGATGGCGCGCGGCCGTGGGCTGGTCGTGGGTCGACATCACGGCGGTGCTCTCGGGCCTGCCCTCGCACAGGCCCCGCACCAGCCGGCGGCCGATGCCCTTGCCCTGGTAGCCGGGGTGTACGTGGATCTCGGCGATCTCGAAGGCGTTGCCGAACCACCCGGCAGAGACGGGCAGGCCCGACCGTTCCGCAAGGGCGCGGCGCACGACGTCGTGCCACCACTGGCCGGGCATGCCGTGGAAGCCGTAGCCGAAACCGACCGCGGCGCCGTCCGTGGTCTCGGCGAACAGGCAGGTGAATTGAGGAAATGTCGCGTGATTGCGCATGATGCCCTGGCGACCTGAGAGCTGATCGACCGGTGGGCGCATCGCCGCCATGTAGATGTCGATCACGGTGTCCAGCGCGGAGACGAACCCCTCGGGACCGGCGCGTCGCAGTTCGATCACTCATCGCACACTAGCAGGGCGGCGATCACCCGGCGGGCGAACGTGGCGAGACCGACCTTCGTGGCCTTTTTCCGACATTTGCCGCCTACTCCACCTCGACCGGGGTGCCGCCGGTGATGCGGACGAGTTCCTCGAAGGTCGTCGGGAAGACCGTGTGCGAGTGGCCGGCCGCGGCCCACACGACGTCGTGCTTGCCCAGCCAGGTGTCCACCAGCGTGCGGATGGGCGCGGGGTGCCCGACCGGGGCCACGCCGCCGATCGTCTGCCCCGTCGCCGCCTTCACGAAATCGGGGCTGGCCCGCCTGACCTTGGAGGCGCCGACGAGCCCGGCGATCAGGCCGGTGTCGACCCGGTGGGCGCCGCTGGTGAGCACCAGCAACGCCTCCCCGTCGGCGTCGAAGATCAGGCTGTTGGCGATCGCGCCCACCTCGCACCCGAGCTGGGCGGCGGCCGAGGCGGCGGTGGGGGCCGAGTCGGTGAGCACGACCACCTCGCCGGCGGCTCCGGCCTCTCGGAGGGCGTCGGAGACCTTGATCACGCTTGGATGCGGCTTCTCTGGCACGCGAACACTCTAAACAGGACGGCCGGGCATGGGCGATTGATTACATCTCCGTGACTGTATGGGGTGCGGCATGACCATTGCGCTAGGGTCCGGTCAACTGATGGTGGTGTGTTCGAAGGGAAGTTCTGACATGGGGGTTGGTAGGCGGCTCGCCGCCGCGGTGGTGCTGACCGCGGGAGCCGTGCTCGTCTCGGGCTGCGGGCTGGGGGCCCAGCAGGCCGGGCCGGTGGCGTTAGCGGGTGCCCCGGCGCCCGGTCGCGCGGCCACTCCGGCGGTCACGATCAATGTGACGCCGGTCAGCCGGGTGCTCGCGGCGGAGCCCTTCGTGGCGCCGCACGGCACTCTCAGGTTCGGCGCCAAGGGCGTCACGGTGAAGGTGCTCCAGGCCAGGCTGCGCGAGCTCGGCTACATGCCCGGCAAGATCGACTCCAGGTACGGCGGCACCACGCAGTCCGCCGTCTGGGCCTTCCAGAAGGTCCAGGGCATCTCCCCGACGAGCACCGTCAACAGCCGTACGTGGCGGGCGCTTGAGGCCCCCAAGGCGCCTCAGGTCCTCGTCCCGACCGGCAAGCCCGACCGGGTGGAGGTGAACCTCACCAAGCAGATCGCCGTGCTCTACAGGGCCGGGCAGGTGAAGCTCATCACCCACATCTCCTCGGGGAGCGGCATCCCCTACTGCGAGACGGCCACCTGGCAGGGCAAGACGCAGCGGTTCTGCGGTGACGCGAGGACCCCGACGGGTGACTTCAAGACCACCTGGCGCCGGTCCGGCTGGCACAAGTCCTACCTCGGCCAGCTGTACAACCCGATCTTCTTCAACGGCGGCATCGCCCTGCACGGTGCGCTGTCGGTCCCGCTCGCCCCGGCGTCCCACGGGTGCGTGCGGCTTCCGATGCACGTCGCCCAGGTCCTGCCGTCCCTTTTGGGCACCGGGGTCCCGGTGCACGTCAGGGGCAAGTTCCAGCGCTGAGCCGAGCCGTCCTTTTGGGGCACCGGGGTCCCGGTGCGCGTGGGGGGCAAGTTCCAGCGCTGAGCCGAGCCGTCCCGCACGAGGGCCGCGGTCGTCCCGACGACCGCGGCCCTCGCCATCTCGCCCCCGCCCCACCACGCTCCCCGTCTCGCCACCCGCCGTGCTCGCCGTCTGGGGCCCGTCCCGTCCCGCTCGCCGTCTCCGGCCTGGCCCGCCTCGCTCGCCGGCGATCTCCTCCAGGCCGGGGGGTGCGACCATGCTGGGGATGGATGCCCGCGCCGGCCGGTGTGCCGAGGAGCCGAGGAGCCGCATGACGGATTCGAACCCTGACCCAGTCCCGCCCGGCGAGGTGCCCCTGGTGGGAGACGGCGTCACCCAGGGGATCACGCGCGCGGGCGACACCGTCCGCCGCCCCGTGAGGCCGTTCACGATGACGGTGCAGGCGTACCTGGCGCACCTGCACGCCGCCGGATTCCCGCACGCTCCCGTTCCCCTCAGCGTCGACGACCAGGGCCGGGAGGTGCTCTCGTTCGTCCCGGGAGACGTCCCGCGCGAACCCCTGCCGCCGGAGACGGCGGGGGAGGAGGTCCTGATCGCGCTCGCGCGGCTCATCCGGCGGCTCCACGACGCCGCCCAGGGGTGGACGCCGCCTCAGGACGCGGTCTGGGGAGGCACTCCCGGGGTCCGGGTCACGAGCTCGACCCCCGACGGGGAGGCCCCCGTGGTCGGCCACCGGGACTATTGCCCCGGCAACGTCGTCTTCCGCGACGGGCTGCCGGCGGCGCTCATCGACTTCGACCTCGCCAAGCCGACGTCGAAGGTCGACGACCTCGCCAACGCCCTGTACTACTGGGCGCCGCTGCTGGATGAGCGGGACAGGGCTCCCGCCTTCGTGGACCTCGACATTCCCCGCAGGGTCGCGATCTTCGCCGGAGCCTACGGCATGACCGCCGGCCAGCGCCGGGCTCTGGTGCCCGCCGTCACGCGCATGGTGCACCGCTTCCACGTCAACATGCGCGCCGCCGCCGAGGTCGACCCGGCGTTCAGGCGCATGTGGGACGAGGGCGCGAGGCACCGGCTGCCCCGGGCCGAGGCCTGGATCCGGCGGGAGGGCCCGGCCATCGCCGACCGGCTCATATGACCACGGTGTCGCACGTGATCGAACCTGTGTTCGTTTGACGCTTGACATCGTGGGTCATCGAATTTATGTTCGACATGGTGAGGGTGGGACTCGCGGCCCGCCCTCACCACACGGCGAGAGAGCGTCGTCGGCGACGGTCTCGCCACGCGCACCGATGGCCGGACGGGGAGAGGGGAAGCTCCTCGTCCGGCCCGAGAGAACGCACCAAGGCCCGCCGAGAACCCATCGGACCGACAACCCACGGACCAGAACCCACGGACCGAGAACCATCGAACCCAGATCCGCCCCAGCGGAAGACGGGGTGGGCCGAGAGCCGGGCGGATCGAGAACCGACGCGGCGAAAAGCCGGGGCGGAACGAGAACCACCGGGCCTGGCACCGCTCCGGCGGATGGCGGGGCGGGCCGAGAGGCATGGGAACGGGTGCGCACAGCGCCCGGGCGTGACGCCGCCGGGCGCCAGAGGGCGACCGGGGCGAGGGAGCGAGGTACGAGCCGGCCGAGTGACCACGACCAGCGGACCACCGAAATTGTCGGTGGTGTCTGCGACTGTGTTATCACCGGCGGTCACCGCCGGGGCCACGACCCCAAGGAGGGTGTCATGACTCGAGAGTCCGGAGAAGGTCCCCGGATTTCACAGACCGTGCGCGCGCACCTTGCCGACGCGCATTCCTGTCTCGCCGACGCGTCGGCGGCCCACACCCCCGCCGAGCGTTATGTCTCGGCACATCTCGCCGCACTGCGTGCGGCGGCCGCGATCCTCGCGGCCCTGCCCCGGCCGATGGACGGCCGCAGGCGACGGCTCCGCAGCGCGTGGGAGCTGCTCCCCGAGGCCGAGCCCAGGCTCGCGCAGTGGGCGGCCTACTTCGCGGTGAGCGCCACCAAGCGTGCCTCGGCGGAGGCCGGCATGGTGCGCGTGGTGTCGGCGCGAGACGCCGATGAGCTGATCACCGAGGCCGACACCTTCGTCGGCGTCGTCGAGGGCATCCTGGGTGTCCCCGGCCAGTCCACGCTTCCGGTGAGGGCTCCCTTGGCCGGGTGATCCGGCGGGGTCCCGCGCACACGGCCCGCCTCTATGAAGCCCGAGCGTCGCTGACGAACGTCCTGCTCCGGCGGTGAGCTCGACCTGCTCCGGCGGTGAGCCCGAGCGTGGCTGTCGCCTGCCCGTGGGCCGGCGTATGCGCCGTCTGTCCCGTGGTCCACGGCGCGCCTGTCGCCTGTCCCGTGGTCCACGTCACCTGTCCGGTCGACGGCGTGCCTGTCGCCTGTCCCCGTGGTCCACGTTGTGAGGGTGGCGACCACCGGCCCCGCTTGTGATGTGTGGGTCCAGCGGCGCTGGCGACAGCCTAACGGACCAGCGCCACGACGGACCACCCCGGTGGAGACGAGTCCGCCGGGCGGGCCGGGAGCCCGCCCGGCGATCAGGCCGGGAGGTCCGTCCGGCGACCGAGCTGGTATGCCCGCCCCGGCGAGCGTGCCGGATGCGCGCTCGGCGATCAGGCCGGTGCGGGGCACGCGGTCCGCTGGGGCCCTGCCGGCACGGTTGGTGGCCGTGCGACTCGGCTAGAAGGACTCGACGGCGCGGCGGGCCTCGGCGTCGAGGACGCCCCAGTTGATGAGCTCTTCGGTGAGTTCGGTGGGGGACTTGTCATAGATGACCGCCAGGGAGCGGAGGTCCTCCTGGCGGATCGACAGCACCTTGCCGTTGTAGTCACCACGCTGGCTCTGGATCGTGGCCGCGTAACGGGCGAGTGCCCCGGCCTTCTCCTTGGGCAACTGGGCAAGGCGCTCAAGGTCGATCACGAGCTTCGGCGTGGGCCCGAGAGGGCTCGGCGCCGAGCCGCCAGGGAGCAGCTCCGAAACAGGCACCCCGTAGAAATCGGCCAACTCGGCGAGCTTCTGCACGGTCACGGCACGGTCGCCACGCTCGTAGGAGCCCACGACGACGGCCTTCCACCTTCCCCGCGACTTCTCTTCGACTCCATGCAGTGATAGTCCCTGCTGGGTGCGGATGGCGCGGAGTCGTGCGCCCAGCGACTTGGCGTAGTCAGACGGCATCGTTTGGCCCCCCGGCTTTCTATGAACGTTCTCACTTATTGTGCGCCTTGCGACGAATGCCACGGCGATCGGGTGGCACCCGGGGAGGCACCATCGGTGACCGACGCGTCGTGGTTTACCCGAGAACGTCGCGAGGTGTGGTTACGGACAGTGACGGTAAAGGTGTGGACGTGTTTGGTCAAGCTGATTGGAAAAAAGATGCCGAATCCTGTCCGGTCCGGCCCTGATCTGCTCGGTCTCAAGCGCCGCACCCGCTCCTTCCTTACAGCGGCCGCACGGGTTCCGTACGGCTCCGGCGCGGCGGATGGGGCCGGCAGGCCCGGCGCATGATCCCGGCATACGGGCATCTGCCCAGGTTAGGGAGGCCGAACCGGTTCGGGAGGTTTCCTTCAAGGCTGATAACGTGGGCGAGCCAGTTCCTTTAAGACCCGTCCTGTGAGGCGGGAAAGGTGGTGACCCTCATGAACGCCGCCCGAAACCAGGCGCGCGACGACGATCCACGGCACGACGGTGACCAGCCGCGTGACGGCCAGCGGCCGCATGACGGCGAGCGCGCGGTGCTGGAGGCCCCCGACATCAACCGGGCCCTCACCCGCATCGCCCACGAGATCCTCGAACGCGCCAAGGGCCCCGACCAGCTCCTGCTCCTCGGCATCCCCACCCGGGGGACCTTCCTGGCGCGCAGGCTCGCCGACCGCATCGAGCAGGTCGAAGGTCATCCGGTGGCCACCGGTTCCCTCGACGTGACCATGTACCGCGACGACCTGAGGCTGAAGCCGGCGCGCGCCCTCGGCCGCACCGAGCTCCCCGAGGACGGGGTGGACGGCCGCATCGTCGTGCTCGTCGACGACGTCCTGTACTCGGGCCGCACCGTACGCGCGGCCCTCGACGCGCTCAACGACCTCGGCCGTCCCACGGCCGTACGGCTCGCCGTCCTGGTCGACCGGGGCCACCGCGAGCTGCCGATCCGCGCCGACTACGTCGGCAAGAACCTCCCGACCTCGCGCGCGGAGACCGTACGGGTGTGCCTGGCGGAGACCGACCAGCGTGACGCGGTCCTGCTGAGGGGAGGCCAGCGATGAACCGCCACCTGCTGTCCACGGCCGACCTGTCGCGCGACGACGCGCTGCTGATCCTCGACACCGCCGAGCAGCTCTCGCAGGTCTCGGACCGTTCCATCAAGAAGCTGCCGACCCTGCGCGGGCGCACCGTCGTGAACCTGTTCTTCGAGGACTCCACCCGCACCCGCATCTCCTTCGAGGCCGCCGCCAAGCGCCTGTCAGCCGATGTGATCAACTTCTCGGCCAAGGGGTCGAGCGTGTCCAAGGGCGAGAGCCTCAAGGACACCGCGCTCACCCTGCAGGCGATGGGCGCCGACGCCGTGGTCATCCGCCACGGCGCCTCCGGGGCCCCGCACCGCCTGGCCAACTGGGTCGACGGAAGCGTGGTCAACGCCGGGGACGGCACCCACGAGCACCCGACCCAGGCGCTGCTGGACGCCTTCACCATGCGCAGGCGCCTCGGCGAGCTCGACGGCCGAAGGGTGACGATCGTCGGCGACGTGCTGCACAGCAGGGTCGCCCGCTCGAACGTCCACCTGCTGCACACGCTGGGCGCCGAGGTGACGCTCGTCGCGCCGCCGACGCTGCTGCCGGTGGCCATGGGCGACTGGCCGTGCGAGATCTCCTACGACTTCGACGCCGTGCTGCCCAAGTCCGACGTGGTGATGATGCTGCGCGTCCAGCACGAGCGGATGAACGCCTCGTACTTCCCCTCCGCCCGCGAGTACAGCCGCCGCTACGGCCTGGACCCCGAACGGCTCGGCAGGATGCCCGAGGGGGCGATAGTGATGCACCCGGGGCCGATGAACCGCGGTATGGAGATCGCCGCCGAGGTCGCCGACTCCGCCCGCTCGACCATCGTCGAGCAGGTCACCAACGGCGTGACCGTGCGCATGGCCGTCCTCTACCTGCTTCTGTCCGGCTCCGAGCCCGCGATCGGGGGGAACCAGTGAGCTATCTCGTCAAAGCCGCCCGCGTCCTCGGGGGCGAGCCGCGGGACATCCTCATCGAAGACGGGTACATCGCCGCGATCGGCGCCCCGGGCGAGATCGGCGGCGCCGGCGCGGCCCGTGTCGACGCCGAGGGGCTGATCGCGCTCCCCGGCCTGGTCGATCTGCACACCCACCTGCGCGAGCCCGGCCGTGAGGACGCCGAGACCGTCGAGTCCGGCACCGCGGCGGCGGCGCTCGGCGGGTTCACCGCCGTCCACGCCATGGCCAACACCTCGCCGGTCGCCGACACGGCGGGCGTCGTGGAGCAGGTCTGGCGGCTCGGCCAGGAGGCCGGGCACTGCGACGTGCAGCCGGTGGGCGCCGTCACGGCGGGCCTCGCGGGCAGGCAGCTCGCCGAGCTCGGCGCGATGGCCGACAGCGCGGCCCGGGTCCGGGTCTTCTCCGACGACGGGGTGTGCGTCTCCGACGCCGTCCTGATGCGCCGGGCCCTTGAGTACGTCAAGGCGTTCGACGGGGTGGTGGCCCAGCACGCGCAGGAGCCGCGCCTGACCGAGGGCGCGCAGATGAACGAGGGCTCGGTGTCCGGCCGCCTCGGGCTGACCGGCTGGCCGGCCGTCGCCGAGGAGGCGATCATCGCGCGTGACTGCCTGCTGGCCGCGCACGTCGGCTCCCGGCTCCACATCTGCCACGTCTCGACGGCGGGCTCCGTGGAGATCATCCGCTGGGCGAAGTCGAAGGGCTGGGACGTCACCGCCGAGGTGACCCCGCACCACCTGCTGCTCACCGACGCCTGCGCGGAGACCTCGCCGGCGGGCGCGTACAACCCGATCTACAAGGTGAACCCGCCGCTGCGCACCGAGACCGACGTGCGGGCGCTGCGCGAGGCCCTCGCCGACGGCACGATCGACTGCGTGGCCACCGACCACGCGCCGCACCCGGTCGAGGACAAGGAGACCGAGTGGCCGGCGGCGGCCATGGGCATGATCGGCCTGGAGACCGCCCTGTCGGTGGTCCAGGAGGCCATGGTCGAGACCGGCCTGCTCGACTGGGAGGGCGTCGCCGACCGCATGTCCGCGCGTCCCGCCCGCATCGGGCGGCTGTCCGGCCACGGCGGGCCGCTCCGGGCGGGCGCCCCCGCGAACCTCACCCTGGTCGACCCCTCCGTACGCTGGGCGGTCGACCCGGGCGGATTCGCCTCCAAGAGCCGCAACACGCCCTACCAGGGCATGACGCTGCCGGGCAGGGTCGTCGCGACCTTCCTGCGCGGCCGTCCCACCGTTCTCGAAGGGAAGCTCACGTGACGCGCGCGACCACGGGCACAGCGGTCCTCGTCCTGGAGGACGGCCGGGCCTTCCACGGCACGCCGTACGGCGCCGAGGGCGAGACGTTCGGCGAGATGGTCTTCTCCACCGGGATGACCGGCTACCAGGAGACCCTCACCGACCCCTCCTACCACCGGCAGATCGTGGCGATGACCGCGCCGCACATCGGCAACACCGGCGTCAACGACGAGGACCCTGAGTCGTCCCGCATCTGGGTCGCCGGGTACGTCGTGCGCGAGCCCGCGCGGGTCGCCTCGAACTGGCGCTCCCGCCGCTCGCTCGACGAGGAACTGCGCGCGCAGGGCGTGGTCGGCATCGCCATGCCGGGCACGCGCGCGCTCACCCGCCACCTGCGCGAGCGCGGCGCCATGCGCGCCGGGGTCTTCACCTCTCCCACGGCCTCGGTGGAGGAGCTGGCCGAGAGGGTGCGGAACAGCCCTTCCATGGTGGGCGCCGACCTCGCCAAGGAGGTCTCCACGGCCGGGCCGTACGTCGTCCCCGCGCACGGGAGGAAGCGGTTCACGGTCGCGGCGGTCGACCTCGGCATCAAGGCGATGACGCCCTACCGCATGGCCGAGCGGGGGTGTGAGGTCCACGTGCTCCCGGCGGGCGCGACGGCGGCCGACATCCTCGCCCTCGACCCTGACGGGGTGTTCCTGTCGAACGGGCCGGGCGACCCGGCGACCGCCGGCTACGCCGTCGAGGCGCTCACGGGCGTGATGGACGCGGGCAGGCCGGTCTTCGGCATCTGCTTCGGCAACCAGATCCTCGGCCGCGCCCTCGGGCTCGGCACGTACAAGCTGCGGTACGGCCACAGGGGCGTGAACCAGCCGGTTCAGGACCGCCGCACCGGCAAGGTGGACATCTCCGCCCACAATCACGGCTTCGCCGTACAGGCGCCCCTGGACGGGCCGTTCGACACCCCGTACGGCCGCGCGGAGGTCAGCCACGTGAACCTCAACGACGGCTGCGTGGAGGGGCTGCGCCTGCTGGACTACCCCGCGTTCAGCGTGCAGTACCACCCCGAGGCCGCCGCCGGCCCGCACGACGCGGCGGGCCTGTTCGACGAGTTCTGCGCCCTGATGGCGCGCCCGGGCACGACGGTGAAGACGGAGGGCGAGAGTGTCTAAGCGCACTGACATCAGCTCGATCATGGTCATCGGCTCCGGGCCGATCGTGATCGGGCAGGCGTGCGAGTTCGACTACTCGGGCACCCAGGCGTGCAGGGTCCTGCGCGCCGAGGGCTACCGGGTCATCCTGGTCAACAGCAACCCGGCGACGATCATGACAGACCCGGAGTTCGCCGACGCGACGTACGTCGAGCCGATCACGCCCGAGATCGTCGAGCAGATCATCGCCAGGGAACGGCCCGACGCCCTGCTGCCCACCCTCGGCGGCCAGACGGCGCTCAACGCCGCCGTGGCGCTGCACGAGGCCGGGGTGCTGGAGCGGTACGGCGTCGAGCTCATCGGCGCGGACATCGACGCGATCCAGGCGGGCGAGAACCGCCAGCTGTTCAAGCAGATCGTCGCCAAGGTGGCCGACGAGTACGGCCTCAACGCCGAGTCGGCCAGGTCGGCGATCTGCCACACGCTGGAGGAGTGCCTCGTCGCGGCGGACGGCCTCGGCTACCCGGTGGTCGTGCGGCCGAGCTTCACCATGGGCGGCGCCGGGTCCGGGTTCGCCTACGACGAGGACGACCTGCGCCGCATCGCGGGCGCCGGGCTCGACGCCTCGCCGACCACCGAGGTGCTCCTTGAGGAGTCGATCCTCGGCTGGAAGGAGTACGAGCTGGAGGTCATGCGCGACCGGGCCGACAACGTCGTCATCGTCTGCTCCATCGAGAACATCGACCCGATGGGCGTGCACACCGGCGACAGCGTGACCGTGGCCCCGGCCCTGACGCTGACCGACCGCGAGTACCAGAACATGCGCGACGTCGCGATCGCGGTCATCCGCGAGGTCGGGGTCGACACCGGCGGCTGCAACATCCAGTTCGCGGTCGACCCGCGCACCGGGCGCATGGTCGTCATCGAGATGAACCCGCGCGTGTCGCGGTCGAGCGCGCTGGCCTCCAAGGCCACCGGCTTCCCGATCGCCAAGATCGCGGCCAAGCTCGCCGTCGGCTACACCCTCGACCAGATCCCGAATGACATCACCCGTGAGACCCCGGCGTCGTTCGAGCCGTCGCTCGACTACATCGTGGTCAAGGTGCCGCGCTTCGCCTTCGAGAAGTTCGCCGGGGCCGACCAGACCCTCACCACCCACATGAAGTCGGTCGGCGAGGCCATGGCCATCGGCCGGTCCTTCCCCGAAGCCCTCCAGAAGGCCCTGAGATCGCTGGAGAAGAAGGGATCGTCCTTCAGCTGGGCGGGGGAGCCCGGCGACAAGCAGGCCCTTCTCAACGCCTCCCGCGCGCCGCACGACGGGCGGCTGCGCACGATGCAGCAGGCTATCAGGGCCGGGGCGACGATCGAGGAGCTGCACGAGGCCACGAGCGTCGACCCGTGGTTCCTCGACCAGCTCTTCCTCATCGACGAGGAGGCCCGGGCGCTCGGCGAGGGCGAGCTGACCGAGGCCGCCCTGGCCCGCGCCAAGCGGCACGGCTTCAGCGACGCGCAGATCGCCGAGATCCACGGCCTTCCCGAGCCCGAGGTCAGGGCGCTGCGCCAGGGGCTCGGCGTGCGGCCCGTCTACAACACCGTGGACACCTGCGCCGCCGAGTTCGCCGCCAAGACGCCCTACCTCTACTCGACCTACGACGAGGAGACCGAGGTCCCGTACGGCGACCGCCCCAAGGTGATCATCCTGGGCAGCGGGCCGAACCGCATCGGGCAGGGCATCGAGTTCGACTACGCCTGCGTGCACGCCTCGTTCGAACTTTCGGCCGCCGGGTACGAGACCGTGATGGTCAACTGCAACCCCGAGACGGTCTCCACGGACTACGACACCTCCGACCGGCTCTACTTCGAGCCGCTCACCCTGGAGGACGTCCTTGAGGTCGTGCACGCCGAGCGGTCGACAGGGCCGGTCGCCGGGGTGATCGTCCAGCTCGGCGGGCAGACGCCGCTGGGCCTCGCCCAGGCGCTGAAGGACGCGGGCGTGCCCGTCGTCGGCACCAGCCCCGAGTCGATCCACCTGGCCGAGGAGCGCGGCGCGTTCGGGCGGGTGCTCGCCGAGGCCGGGCTGCCCGCTCCCAAGCACGGCACCGCCGTCACCGTGCAGGAGGCGCGGGCCATCGCCGGGGACATCGGCTACCCCGTCCTCGTGCGCCCCTCGTACGTCCTCGGCGGCGCGGGCATGGCGATCGTGTACGACGAGGAGACGCTGAGCGCGTACATGGCGTTGGCCGGGGCGGCGAGCGACCACCCGGTGCTGGTGGACAAGTTCCTCGACGAGGCCATCGAGATCGACGTGGACGCGCTGTACGACGGCGCCGAGCTCTACCTCGGCGGGGTCATGGAGCACATCGAGGAGGCCGGCATCCACTCCGGCGACTCGGCGTGCGCGCTGCCGCCGATCACACTCGGCGGGTTCGACATCAAGCGCATCCGCGCCGCCACCGAGGCCATCGCGCGCGGAGTGGGCGTGCGCGGGCTCCTGAACGTCCAGTACGCCATGTCGGCCAACGTCCTGTACGTCCTTGAGGCCAACCCGCGTGCGAGCCGTACGGTGCCGTTCGTGTCCAAGGCGACCGCCGTGCCGCTGGCCAAGGCCGCGGCCCGGGTCATGATGGGCGCCACCATCGCCGGGCTCCGCGAGGAGGGCATGCTGCCCGCCACGGGCGACGGCGGCACTCTGCCCCTGGACGCGCCCATCGCGGTCAAGGAGGCCGTGCTGCCGTTCAACCGGTTCCTGGGCGTCGACACGATCCTCGGCCCCGAGATGCGCTCCACGGGCGAGGTCATGGGCATCGACGAGGTCTTCGGCACGGCCTACGCCAAGTCGCAGTCGGCGTCCTACGGCTCGCTGCCGACCAAGGGCCGGGCGTTCGTCTCGGTGGCCAACCGCGACAAGCGGGCGATGATCTTCCCGGTGAAGGCTCTTGCCGACCTGGGGTTCGAGATCCTGGCCACGGAGGGCACCGCCGAGGTGCTGCGCCGCAACGGCGTCCATGCCAAGATCGTGCGAAAGCAGAGCGACGGCGCCGGTGCGGACGGTGAGCCGACCATCGTGACCCGGATCCTCGACGGCGAGGTGGACCTCATCGTGAACACCCCCTTCGGCAGCCCGGGCCAGTCCGGCCCCCGGCTCGACGGATACGAGATCCGCACGGCGGCCGTCCTGCGGGACATCCCGTGCGTCACCACTGTGCAGGGCCTCGGTGCGGCCGTACAGGGCATCCAGGCGATCGCCGCGGGCTCCGTGGGCGTACGGTCGCTCCAGGAGCACGCCCAGCGGCTGAGGGGCTGACGACCAGGCGGGAGGTGAGGGAGACGGCCGTTACTCCGGTGCAGGTGACGGGCACGGTGCTGACGACGCGTCGTGTCGACGCGTATCACGCGCTGACCGTGGTGGCGCCCGGCATCGCCGAGCGCTTCCGTCCCGGCCACTTCGTCTCCGTGGCCGTCGGCGGGCCGCACACCTCCATGCCGACGCGCCGGGTCTTCTCCGTGCACGACGTCAAGCCCGACTACGGCGGCACGGTGGAGCTCGTCTTCGCCGTGCGCGGCCGGGGCACCGCGTGGCTCGCCGAGCGCAAGGCCAGGGACAGCCTCGACCTGGTCGGCCCGCTCGGCCGCCCGTTCCCCGTGCCGCGCGACCCGTGCGCGTGCGTGCTCGTCGGCGGTGAGTACGGCTCGGCGTCGCTGTTCGCCCTGGCCGACACGCTGCAGCAGCGCGGGTGCCGGGTCGACTTCGTGCTCGGGGCCGCCTCGGCCGACCGGGTGTTCGGCGCGCTGCGCGCCCGGCGCATGGGCGAGACCACGACGCTCACCACCGAGGACGGCTCGCTCGGCCTGCGCGGCCGCGTCACCGACGCCCTGCCCTCGGTGATCGCCGACGCGCGCGCCGACGTGGTCTACGCGTGCGGCCCTATGGCGATGCTGCGCGGCGTGACCGCCGTCGCCGTCGAGTTCGACATCCCGGTCCAGGTCTCCGTCGAGGAGTCGATGGCGTGCGGGTACGGCGTCTGCATGACGTGCGTGCTTCCTGTCATGGGCGACGACGGCGTCACCCGCATGGTGCGATCCTGCGTGGAGGGGCCGGTGTTCCGCGGCGAGCGGGTGCGGTTCGAGGACATCGGCACCATCCCGTTCGACGCCCTGGGAGCGCCTGGGGGACGAGCACAGGAGGGAGGTGTTCACACCCGAAATGTCAGTTGACATGCGGACGTACCTCGCGCACGTCGAACTGGCCAACCCGATCACCACGGCCGCCGGGTGCGCCGCCTCCGGCGCCGAGCTCTCCCAGTTCTTCGACCTCGCCCGCCTCGGCGCCGTCGTGACCCAGTCGATCACCATGGCGCCCAGGGCCGGGCGGCCCACCCCCCGGATGGCCGAGACTCCCTCGGGCATGCTGAACGCCGTGGGGCTCCAGGGGCCGGGCGTGGACGCCTTCCTCGAACACGAGCTGCCCCGCCTGGTCGAGCGAGGGGGGCGCGCGGTGGTGTCGGTCGCCGGGGGCAGCGTCGCGGAGTACACCGCGCTCGCGCGCAGGCTGGCCGACGCGCCGGGAGTGGCCGCGATCGAGGTGAACCTGTCCTGCCCGAACGTCGAGGACCTCGGGCGGGTGTTCGCCCGCGACCCCGCCGCCTCCGCCGAGGTCGTCGCCTCGGTGCGGGCCACCATGCGCTACGACGTCCCCGTGGTGGCCAAGCTCGCCCCCGACGTGGCCGACATCGTCGCCGTGGCCCGCGCGTGCGTGGACGGCGGCGCCGACGCGCTCGCCATGATCAACTCGCCCCTCGGCATGAGCATCGACGTCGACACCATGCGCCCCTCGCTCGCCGCCGGCACCGGCGGGCTCTCGGGGCCCGCCATCAGGCCGCTCGCCGTGCGCTGCCTGTGGCAGGTGCACGCCGCGCTGCCCGGCGTCCCCATCGTCGGCATGGGCGGCGTCATGACCGGGCGCGACGCCCTGGAACTGATCCTCGCGGGCGCCTGCGTCGTCTCGGTGGGCACCGCGCTGTTCAACGACCCCTACGCCTGCCTGCGGATCCTGCGGGAGCTCGAAGACCTGCTCAAGGAGGGGGGCTTCGAGCGCCTGGCCGACGCCGTCGGGCTGGCCCACCGACCACCCGGGGCCGGGCCCCGGCACCGAATCGACCTGGAGGAGAGCTCTCTGTGACGTCCGCACCCATCGCCGTCGCCCTGGACGCACCCGATCTGGAGACGGCGGCCCGCTGGGCGGCCCTGGTCACTCCGCACGTGAGCACCGTGAAGGTCGGCCTCGAACTCTACCTGCGCTACGGCCCCGATGTGATCGCTTCGGTGAGGGGGGCCACCGGCATCCAGGTCTTCCTCGATCTCAAGCTCCACGACATCCCGAACACCGTCGCGGGAGCGGCCCGTGCCGTGGCCCGGCTCAAGCCCGCCATCCTGACCGTCCACGCGGCCGGAGGGCGCGCCATGATCCAGGCCGCGGTGGAATCGGCCCCGAACGCCGTCATCGCCGCCGTGACGGCCCTCACGTCGCTCTCAGAGGCCGATCTGGAGCGCATCGGTGTGAGGGGACCCGCCGGGGACGCCGTGCGCCGTCTGGCCGTGGAGGCCGTCGGCGCGGGCGCCCAGGCCCTCGTGTGCTCGCCGCGCGAGGTCGCCGCGGTGCGCGCGGAGGTCGGGCCCGGCATCACGCTGATCACCCCGGGGGTCCGGCCCGCCGGTTCGGACACCCAGGATCAGGCAAGAGTAGCGACTCCCGAGCAGGCTATCGCCGACGGGGCCGATCTACTCGTGATCGGCCGCCCGATCACCGGATCGGCCGACCCGGGAGCCGCCGCCGCGGGCATCGCCGCGGCCATCCGCCGCGTCCTTTCGGGCTGAATGCGAAGTTCATCCCTTCGCGTTCCGCGGGCCTCCCGCGGCTCCTCCGGGGCCGCGCGGGGGCCCGCGCCGCGTCCGGGGGACTAGCCCGGGTGGCCCCGCGCGCCGCCGCGGTGACTAGCCCGTGAGGGGCCTGTACAGGCGCATTTTGTCGACGCACTGCGATATCTCGAACACGAAGAGTAGTGAAATGGATTTTGTGAGGGGAGAAACTGGTCTTGACGTTGCTTGAAGGCCGAAGACCAGCTAGTTTCCCCTCCCGTCCGAGTACATCGACAGAAATTCGAGGTGACCCGGCGTGGCTCTTCCTCCCCTGACCCCCGAGCAGCGCGCCGCAGCCCTGGAGAAGGCTGCCAAGGCCCGCAAGGAGCGTGCCGAGGTCAAGAACCGGCTGAAGCACGGCGCGGTTTCTCTGGCTGAGGTGCTCAAGGATGGTCAGACCGACGACGTCATCGGCAAGATGAAGGTGTCGGCGCTTTTGGAGTCGCTCCCCGGCGTGGGCAAGGTCCGCGCCAAGCAGCTCATGGAGCGGCTCGGTATCGCCGAGTCCCGTCGCGTACGGGGCCTCGGCGCGAACCAGCGCGCAGCTCTGGAGCGCGAGTTCGGCGGCGCCGAGAGCTGATCTCGGTCCGTACGAACAAGATCAACGGGGGTGTGGTGTGACCGGTACGTCCTGGCCCGAAGAGGGCGGAGCCCACGAGGCGCCCGTTTTCGGGGGGCCTGGGGCCCGTGGCGGTGACTCCATGCCTCCATCCGGGAGTCCGGAGGCGACCGTGGTCTCCTCCGGACCGACGGGAAACCGCCTCACGGTCCTCTCCGGGCCGTCGGGCGTGGGCAAGTCCACGGTCGTCGCCGAGCTTCGGCGGTCCCACCCAGAGGTGTGGCTGTCGGTCTCGGTGACCACCAGGACGCCCCGTCCGGGCGAGACGCACGGTGTCGAGTACTATTTCGTCACCGGCGACGAGTTCGACCGCATGATCGCCGATGGCGAGCTGCTCGAATGGGCCGAGTTCGCCGGCAACCGGTACGGGACGCCCCGCGTGCCCGTGGAGCGGAAGCTCGCCCATGGCGTGCCGACGCTGCTGGAGATCGACCTGCAGGGCGCCCGGCAGGTGCGTGAGACCATGCCCGAGGCTCTGCTCGTCTTCCTGGCCCCGCCGAGCTGGGAAGAGCTGGAGAGCCGCCTGCGTGGTCGCGGCACCGAGCCCGAGGACGTCATCGAGCGCCGTCTCGCCGCGGGCCGCGTCGAGCTGGCCTCCGAGAAGGAGTTCGATCTCACGCTCGTCAACACGGCCGTCAAGGAAGTGTGCGGCCGGCTGATAGCCTTGATGAAGTGAAGATCGGCCTGGCCTGTGCGAGTCGGCCCTGCCGATTCCCCTTGGTATCCTTCGAGGCCAAGACCCAAGACTCGCCATCCGACTGAGAGGCCGACGACGTGGCAGGCACTGCCCCGGTTGCCGAAGGCATCACCAACCCGCCGATCGACCAGCTGCTTGAGGTCGTCGACAGCAAGTACAGCCTGGTCATCATGGGCGCGAAGCGGGCGCGCCAGATCAACGCCTACTACTCCCAGCTGGGCGAGGGCCTCCTGGAGTACGTCGGTCCCCTCGTGGAGACCCACGCGCAGGAGAAGCCCCTGTCCATCGCGCTGCGCGAGGTCTCCGAAGGTCTGCTCACCTCCGAGCCGATCGAGGGCTGACCGGCCCCCTTCCTGCGGACGACGTGATGGCGAGCCAGGTCCGCGCGAGGCCGGGAGTCGTTCTCGGCGTCGGCGCGGGCATCGCCGCTTACAAGGCCTGCGAGCTGCTGCGGCTGTTCACCGAGTCGGGGCACGAGGTCCGGGTCGTCCCGACCCGTGACGCTCTGCGCTTCGTCGGCGAGCCCACCTGGGCCGCCCTGTCCGGCAACCCCGTGACCAGTGAGGTCTGGGAGTCCGTCCACGAGGTGCCCCACGTCCGCATCGGCCAGGGCGCCGACCTGGTCGTGGTCGCGCCCGCGACCGCCGACATCCTCGCAAAGGCCGCGCACGGCCTCGCCGGAGACCTGCTCACCAACACCCTGCTCACCGCGCGCTGTCCCGTGGTCTTCGCCCCCGCCATGCACACCGAGATGTGGGAGCACCCCGCCACCCGCGCGAACGTCGCGACGCTGCGCGAGCGGGGGTCGCTGGTCATCGACCCGGCCGTGGGCCGGCTGACCGGCGCGGACACCGGGCCCGGCCGCCTTCCCGACCCCCAGCAGATCTTCGAGGTCTGCCGCCGCGTGCTGGCCGGGCGCGAGCGCGACCTCGCCGGCCGCCGCGTCGTGGTCTCGGCCGGGGGCACGCGCGAGGCGATCGACCCGGTCCGCTTCATCGGCAACCGCTCCTCGGGCCTCCAGGGGTACGCCCTGGCCCGCACGGCCGTGGCGCGCGGCGCCGAGGTCATCCTGGTCGCGGCCAACGTCGCGCTGCCCGACCCCGCCGGGGTCACGATGGTGCGCGTGGAGTCCACGCTCGACCTGCGCGCCGCCGTCCTCGCGGCCGCCGAGGGCGCCGACGCGGTGGTCATGGCGGCGGCCGTCGCCGACTTCCGGCCCGCCGCCCGGAGCGACTCGAAGATCAAGAAGACGTCCGGCGAGCCCGAGCCCATCCATCTCACGAAAAATCCCGACATCCTTGCCGAGCTGTGCGACCGGCGGAGGGAGGGGCGGAAGCCCGCTCCCGAAGTGATCGCCGGATTCGCCGCCGAGACCGACGACGTGCTCGCCAACGGCCGGGCCAAACTCGCCCGAAAGGGCTGTGACCTGCTCGTCGTCAACCAGGTGGGCGAGCGGCTCGCCTTCGGCACGCCCGACAACGCCGCGGTGATCCTGGTGGCCGGCGCCGAGTCCGTGGAGGTCCCGCGCGGCCCGAAGGAAGCCCTGGCCGACACCGTCTGGGACCTGGTCGCCGCGCGGCTGGCCTGAGCGGGCCGACAGCGGCCTCGGGGCGCTTGCTGGGAGGCGCCAACCGGCGGATACTCCAGGAGCAGGCCGCAGTGAGAGGGCTGAGACTATGCCGGTGACCGCCGCCATCAGAGGACGCTGCCGCGCTCTGCTGTCCCCCGGCGAGAGCGTCCACTACGTCTTTCCCGTCACGCTGGTCGGTTCGAGCGGCGTGGCCAACTACATGATCGTGGTTTCCGACCGGTCCATCACCGTGCTGGCCACGAAGGTGTTCAGCCGGTACGAGCCCGCCGCCGTGTGGGCGACCTACCCCCGGCGGACTCGCCTCGGCCCGCTGAGCTCCGGCGCCGGGCCCACGATCGAATTGGGTGGTACGGTTTTCGAGGTCGACGATGAGTACGTCGCTGTCGTCGGGGCCGCGGACGCCGAGGCGTTCTCCCCGGGCGACCTGCCGAGGGATCCGCTTCCCGATCTCTAGGCCGTCGGCCACGACCATCTGACAAGGCGGTTGAGCGACGCCGCTTAAGGTGAGGCTAGACTCGGCGGAGCGCTTTGGCCGTCTCACGCCAAGCCCACGACGTCAGCAGCCGCTGCATGAGGAGCCACTGAGTTGTCCCGCCGCCTGTTCACTTCCGAGTCGGTTACCGAGGGCCACCCCGACAAGATCGCCGACCAGATCAGTGACGCCATCCTCGACGCCATGCTCAAGGACGATTCCACGAGCCGGGTCGCGGTCGAGACGATGATCACCACCGGTCAGGTGCACGTCGCCGGTGAGGTGACGACCGACACCTACATCGACATCCCGGGCGTCATCCGCGAGAAGATCCTTGAGATCGGCTACGACGCCTCCCACAAGGGCTTCGACGGCGCCTCGTGTGGCGTGTCGGTGTCCATCGGCGCGCAGTCGCCCGA